>JBEGTK010000056.1:0-6570 GCA_041179445.1 Actinomycetota bacterium
TGGTTGCTCGAAATCATCCGGTGGTTTGGTGTTTCCTATCTAACCTGGTTCGGCATCAAGAGCATTCGCTCTGCATTCAAAAACGAAGTCATGGATGTCTCTGGCGATCAAGCGACTTCGCGCAAGAAAGTTGTCGCGGCTGTTTTGGGCTTCACACTTCTGAACCCACACGTCTATCTAGACACCGTAATCTTGCTCGGCAGCATCAGCAATCAGTTTGCAGACAAGTGGGCGTTTGGTTTTGGTGCGATGAGTGCGAGTGTGCTTTGGTTTTCATCAATCGGTTTCGGAGCGAAAGCCGCTTCGCGATTTATGTCGAAGCCAGTCTTTTGGCGAGTGCTCGACATAGCTATCGCTTGCATCATGTTCTCGATTGCCTTCTATTTAGCAATCGCGAAGCTTGCCTAATTAGCGAGTAGCTAAACCGGCAGCGGCCTCGAGAATCAACAGTGCAGCAAGTCGAATGGTTCGATCGTCTGGCGCATCTTTGGTCGCATCGATTTCGGTGATGTCTAGAGACTTCACCAGAGAACTCCAACCGGCAAGGTATGCAAACTGTCGAAGTTCGTCTGCGCTGATGCCACCAGGTGCAGCAGCTGGGCAGGCCGGCACCTCAGCGCGATCGCAAACGTCAACATCGAAATCAACATGGATGCCCGCACCGGAAGTTCGCTGCGTGGAATCACGTGAATGCCGAGGTCTTGCGCGCGCTGCGCATACTCTGGCGAGTTTGAAAAGTCTGCGATGCCAATCTGCACAATTCGACGAGGGTTTAGCCCGGCCTCGATTAGGCGCCGAACCGGCGAACCATTGCTGATGCCGTCGCGCAGGTCGTGATGGGCATCGAGGGTAATCAGGCCAGCACCCGAGAGGTCGCCACCAAAGGTGCCACGGGCCGCGGCAAAGGTCACCGAGTTGTCGCCGCCAAGCGCGATTGCCAGCTTGGTCTTGGCTGCCACTTCATTGGCAAGCGCAGATGTTCGGGCCTCGCCCTCAGGTGAATCTGGTGAGCGAACGTCACCGAAGTCTGTTGCCGTGATAGATCTAATGTCTACGCGGCGGGTCCAGTTGTATGTCGAATAACGCTGAAGCGCTTTGCGAATTGCAGCGGGTGTCTTGTGCGCAGAGGTTCTAGAAATTGATGTCTTGTGTGCCGGAACACCAAAGACACCGAGGTCTGCTTTTGAATCATCAGGTACTAGCCAACTCGAGGCTCTTGGCCAAAGTGCATCTTCGGTCACGGTGCTCCCAATCTCTTCGATAATTCATCTGCCGAGTTTCTGACCAACTTTGAAAGCTGTTCAACTAACTCAATAGAAGTATGCTCCTCGCGAAAAGTTAAAAAGTTAATGCCAATGACGCGATCGGAATTCTCAGGTGATTCTTAGCTGCTGCTGCGATTGATGAGTAACCCGAAGTGATGTGACCAGACTCGATTGCAAAACCTTGTTCTCGCTCGGCACTGAGCAACTGCGAAAGTTCGCGAAGATTCTTTGGGCCGACTCCGGTTCGATTAACTAATTCTTTTGCACCGTAGGTTGCCTTCAGTTGAGCCGAACTAATTTCTGCGAGCAGTGCTCGACCAGAAGCTGTCAGGTGCGCCGGCAAACGAACACCAATTTCGGTGACAACCGAAACGGGTTGGGTTGGCAATTCCTTCAATAGGTAAAGAGTTTCGGTTCCGTGCAAGACCCCGAGTTGCGCAACTGCCGCAGTGTGCTTCTCGGCATTGCGCGCAAGCTTCGCCAAGATTGGCCTGGCCACTCGCTCGAGTGGGTCGTGGCGAAGATATGCGCTGCCGAGTTCGAAGGCTGCAACCCCGAGACCCCAGCGAGATTCTTCTTCGAAGTGAATGACGAACCCCTCGGCCTCGAGAACTTCGAGCAGCTGATAGATCGACGAGCGAGGAATGCCGACCTTCTGAGCGAGAGCGGCGGCAGTGGTTGGTTGACCGGTTTTGGCAAGCGCCTTGAGCACCGCGAGCGTTCTGCTTGCCGCTGGAACCTTGGTCATGAGGCCTCATCCGTGTGTCTGGTATTTCAGACACTATCTGCTAAAACCGCATAGCGCCAGCCCTGCCACAGGAGTGGAATAGCCCCATGAACACTTTGTCTGGCGCAGCTCGCGGCCCACTTCAAGCCGCTCGAGGATCACAAATTACCGCTCAGGGATGGCAGCAAGAGGCAGCGCTTCGCATGCTGCATAACAACCTAGACCCGGCCGTGGCCGAGCACCCCGAAGAACTCATTGTCTACGGTGGCAACGGCAAGGCCGCTCGCAACTGGCAGAGCTTCGACGCGATGGTGAAGACGCTCACGCACTTGAAGAACGACGAAACCATGTTGGTGCAGTCGGGCAAACCGGTTGGCGTTTTTCAAACTCACGAGTGGGCACCGCGCGTGCTTCTCGCAAACTCAAACCTGGTTGGCGACTGGGCAAACTGGCCAGAGTTTCGTCGACTAGAACAACTCGGTCTAACCATGTATGGGCAGATGACTGCCGGCTCATGGATTTACATCGGCACCCAAGGAATTCTTCAGGGAACCTATGAAACTTTTGCGGCAGTTGCTGAACAAAGTTTTGGTGGAACACTCGCCGGCACACTTACTCTTACCGCTGGTTGCGGTGGCATGGGTGGTGCGCAACCTCTCGCGGTAACGATGAACGAGGGAACCTGTTTGATTGTTGACATAGACGAATCGCGTTTGCGTCGTCGTGTTGTTGATCGCTACCTCGATGAAATCGCAGACAACCTCGATGACGCAATCGACAGAGCAGTTGCAGCGAAGAACGCGAAGAAGGCAATTTCGATTGGTCTCGTTGGCAACGCCGCAACTATTTTTGCCGAATTGCTAAAGCGCGAAGTTCCGATTGATATCGTGACAGACCAAACCTCTGCGCACGACCCGCTCTATTACATTCCTGAAGGCGTCGACTTCAAAGATGCTCGCGAGTATGCAGAGAAGAACCCGAAAGAATTTACCGAGCGTGCCGAGGCAGCAATGGCGAAGCACGTTGAAGCAATGGTCGGCTTCATGGATAAAGGCGCAGTCGTTTTCGATTACGGAAACTCAATTCGCGACGAAGCTCGCAAGGGTGGTTACTCGCGTTCGTTTGCCTTCCCGGGTTTCATCCCAGCCTATATTCGCCCACTGTTCTGTGAGGGCAAGGGGCCGTTCAGATGGGTCGCGCTCTCGGGTGACCCGAAAGACATTTATCGCACAGACCAGGCGATTCTCGAGTTGTTCCCTGAGAACAAGCACCTGCACCGCTGGATCAAACTCGCTCAGGAGCGCGTTGCGTTTCAGGGCTTGCCAGCCCGAATCTGCTGGCTTGGCTACGGTGAGCGAGACAAGGCCGGCGCTGTGTTCAACGACCTGGTCAAGAAGGGTGAGGTCTCGGCCCCGATCGTTATCGGTCGCGATCACCTCGACTGTGGCTCGGTTGCCTCGCCATACCGCGAGTCTGAGGCAATGCTCGATGGCTCAGACGCGATTGCAGACTGGCCGCTGTTGAACGCAATGTTGAACATTTCTTCTGGTGCATCGTGGGTTTCAATTCATCACGGTGGCGGCGTTGGCATCGGTCGCTCGATTCACGCCGGTCAGGTTTCGGTTGCCGACGGCACCGAGTTGGCCGCGCAGAAGTTGCAGCGCGTGCTCACCAACGACCCAGGCATGGGAGTCATTCGTCACGTTGACGCAGGATACGACCACGCCGTTGACGTTGCGCGCGAAAAGCACGTGCACGTGCCGATGCTTGACATCGAATAAATTCGATTTATGAGCAGCGTCGCAATAACCGAAATCGGTTCGTTAGTCACTAACGACTTGACGCTCGGTCATGGCGCTCTGGGCATTCGCGAAAATGCCGCCATCGTAATTGAAGATGGCAAGATCGCATGGATAGGCGACAGCTCGAATGTTCCTGCAGTCGATGCCGCGCATTCGGTTGCTGGCAAAACAGTAATTCCTGGTTTTGTCGATTCACACGCGCACCTTGTTTTTGCTGGTGATCGCAGCGAAGAGTTTGCGGACCGCATGCGCGGCGAAAGTTATTCGGCGGGTGGAATCAAAACCACAGTCGCAGCAACTCGAAGCGCTAGCAACGAAGTGCTTCGCGAAAACACTTCGCGTTTAGTCGCAGAGATGCATCGTGCCGGCATCACAACCTTCGAATCAAAATCTGGTTATGCACTCGATGTTGAAAACGAAGCGCGCACTTTGCAGATTGCAAGCGAGTTCACAACCGAAACAACTTTTCTTGGTGCACACGTTGTGCCGACAGAGTTCGCAGACGGCGCTGATGAATACGTTGCCCTCGTTGCAGGCGAAATGTTGACCGCGGCAAAGCCGCACGCAAAATGGATCGACGTATTCTGCGACCGAGGTGCATTCGACGTCGATCAGGCGCGAACAATTCTGAGCGCCGGAATAGCGGCTGGCTTGCAGCCGCGCATCCATGCAAATCAACTTGCCAACATCGGGGCCGTGAAACTGGCCGTCGAACTCGATTGCGCGAGCGCCGACCACCTGAGCCACCTGAGCGACGAAGACATCGACTTGCTCGCCGGCAGCAACACCGTGGCAACCCTGCTGCCAGGTGCCGAGTTTTCGACCCGCTCGGCCTACCCAGATGCCAGGCGGCTCTTTGCTGCCGGGGTGTCTGTAGCGCTGGCTACCGACTGCAACCCTGGCTCAAGCTTCACGACGTCTATGGCTTTCTGCATGGCGGTTGCCGTTCGCGACATGGGTTTCAGCCCCGAACAAGCGCTGTTGGCGGCAACGAGCGGTGGGGCAAAGGCTCTGCGCCGCACCGACATCGGTGGCCTTAGCCTTGGCATGAAGGCAGACTTCTCGGTGTTGAACGCACCGAGCCACATTCACCTCAGCTATCGCCCAGGCGTCGATTTGATCGACTCAACCTGGATCGATGGCAAGAACGTCTATCAAAGGTAAGCAATGACCAAGACCGTAACTCTCTCTACCTCTGGACTAACCCTGGCCGACGTCGTCGACGTGGCACGTCACGGGGCCAAGGTTGTCATCTCGCAGACCGCACTCGATGCCATGGCCAAGACTCGCGAGCACATCGAGAAACTTGCTGTCGCCGAGAACGCCGTCTATGGAATCTCAACCGGCTTCGGTGCTCTAGCCAATCGTCACATCGACGTTGCCGACCGCGTTCAGCTGCAGAAGTCTCTGATTCGTTCGCACGCCGCTGGCATGGGTGCGATTGTCGAAAAAGAAGTGACTCGTGCTCTTATGTTGCTTCGACTCAAAACCCTGTGCAGCGGTCGCACCGGAGTCCGACCAGAAGTTGCCGAAACCTATGCCAAGCTGCTGAACGCAAACATCACACCTATCGTTCACGAGTTTGGTTCACTCGGATGCAGCGGTGACCTTGCACCACTCGCGCACTGCGCGATGGTCGTCATGGGCGAGGGTCGTGCATTCGGGCCAGACGGAATCGAAAAACCGGTTGCAGAATTGCTTCGCGATGCAAACATCACACCTGTCGAGCTGCGCGAAAAAGAAGGTCTCGCGCTGATCAACGGAACAGACGGAATGTTGGGAATGTTGATTCTCGCAATTCACGATCTCGAATCACTCACCGATTCTGCAGACGTGATTGCAGCAATGAGCGTTGAAGGATTGCTCGGCACCGACCAGGTCTTTAGACCAGAACTTCACTTTGCACTTCGACCACACGCCGGTCAGGCAAAGTCGGCAGCAAACATGTATGCCGCGCTCGCGGGTTCACCGATTGTTGCCTCTCACCGCGATGGCGACGACCGTGTGCAAGATGCATACTCGCTTCGCTGTGCACCGCAGGTGACCGGCGCCGTTCGCGATTCGATTGCATATGCAAAGTCGGTTGCAGAGAACGAACTAGCGGCTTCAATTGACAACCCGGTGGTTCTCGAGTCTGGCGAAGTCACTTCTAACGGAAACTTTCACGGAGCTCCGGTTGGCTATGTGCTCGACTTCTTGGCGATCACTGCGACCGACCTCGGCTCGATGTCTGAGCGTCGCACTGATCGCATGCTCGACAAGGCTCGCTCATTCGGTTTGAACCCGTTCTTGGCCGAAGACGCCGGAGTCGACAGCGGCATGATGATTGGTCAATACACCGCTGCCGGTTTGGTTTCAGAAAACAAGCGCCTAGCCGTGCCTGCCTCTGTCGACTCGATTCCGACATCGGCCATGCAAGAAGACCACGTGTCGATGGGTTGGCACGCCGGTCGCAAACTGCGCCGCGTCGTCGACAATCTGCGCATGATTCTGGCCGTCGAATACGTCTCAGCTGGTCGAGCCATTGATGGCCGTGCCCCGCTTCAGCCTGCAAAGGTGACCGGTGAGTGGCTTGCTCGTCTGCGCAAGGTCGTGCCGGGTGTTGGGCCAGACCGCTTCTTGGCCCCTGAGCTCGAGACCGCTGCCGAACTTCTTCGCTAAAGCTTGCGGTTGCTCATGACTCGAGCAACACCAACGGCAACTAGCAGAAGCGCTGCAACGATGAACAGCATTGGCAGCAGACCGATTGCCTGCGCGATGAACCCTAGGCTCGGCG
>JBEGTK010000057.1:0-5224 GCA_041179445.1 Actinomycetota bacterium
GATGGTCGCGATGCACTTCTCGAGCTTGAGCTAAATCGCGATTCGCAAAACCGCGCGCGCATCAACAAGGCAAACGCAACTCGCGTGCGCGATATTCTCGGCTACATAAACACGGTTACCTTCGCACCTGAAGATCTAGACATCATCAAGAAAGATCCGTCGAACCGCCGCGCTTTCATCGATGAGCTTTTGGTTCAGGTATCGCCTCGTTTCGCAGGTGTGTTCACCGATTACGAACGCGTGCTCAAGCAGCGAAACACCCTGTTGCGCACGGCTCGCCAAACCGGAGCAAAGGGCACATCGCTCAGCACCCTCGATGCCTGGGATGAAAGCCTGATCAAATTCGGCAGCGAGATCGTCGCAGCCCGAGTTGCTCTAGTCGAACGCATTCGACCGCTGCTCACCGAGGCATATCAGTCAATCGCGATTGCCAATAACGAACCAAGAGTTTTGGTGAAGAGCTCACTGCTTGGTGCTTCGGTCAGCGAAGACGATGACGCCGAGGGTCTCGAATACATCGAATCGGCAGACACCGCCGAGGTGGCAGAGCAGTATCGGGCAAAGCTTCATGCGGTTAGAGGCAAAGAACTTGAACGCGGAATCACCATGGTCGGCCCGCACCGCGACGACCTGGTGCTGTTGCTTTCGACCCTGCCGGCAAAGGGCTACGCGAGCCATGGCGAGAGCTGGTCTTTTGCGCTGGCCCTTCGCCTCGCCTCGATCAACCTGCTGCGCGGCGAAACCCGAAGCGGCGACCCGGTCTTGATTCTTGACGATGTTTTCGCTGAACTAGATGCTGGTCGCCGAGCACGGTTGGCCGAGTTGGTTGCCGGCAACGAACAGGTATTGATCACGGCCGCGGTTGGCGAAGATGTTCCAGAGCAACTAAAAGCTAGAGTTTTGAACGTAAAGGCGGGGGTGGTGACCAATGGCTAACGATTTCGCTCAAGAGTTCTATTTCAAAATGCGCGATGCCGTGACCGGTCGGTTGTCACGCGACGCGAAGCGCATCCTAGAAAAAGCCAAGTCAAACAAGTCGAAACCCTTCGACAAGGGCCGCGACCCAATAACTGCCGGGGCAACTATCGATGGCGTTCTCAAACAATTTCGCTGGGAGGCCCAACTCGCAGAGGCCGATCTCTTCAATCGATGGGCCGAGTTGGTCGGCGAGCAAAATGCGGCGAATTCGCAACCCGAAACTCTGGTTAGCGGGGTGCTCACTATTCGCTGCAAGTCGACGGCCTGGGCTACTCAGTTGCGCCTGATGCACAAAGACCTTCTCGCAAAGGTGAACGAGGCTCACCCAGAGCTCGAAATCGCAAGTCTCAAGCTGCTCGGCCCAGACGCGCCTAGCTGGAAAAAGGGCCCACGGTCGGTTCCTGGTCGTGGCCCACGAGACACTTACGGGTAAAAACCGGCGTGTCGCTTGTCCAAGTCTGTGGATAACTTGTGGATAAGTTGATAAATCTGACCCATTGGTTGAGGGTTATGCACAACCCTAAGGGCATGGTTTAGGGTTTCTAAACTTTTCTTGTTCACAACTCAAAATGCCCTTATTTATTGGGCATTAGACCCGTTGCCGGGTAGTTGTCCACAGGCCTATCCCCAGTATTGAACAAGTTATTAGGGCGTGTTTCACAAGTTATCCACAATTCAGTGCACAACTCGGTTTGCCGCTTGAGTGTCGCAGGGCCATGCTAGACATACACTCAAGTGTTTGCAGGAGGTTTTTATGGCTTTGTCATCGGTTCAGCCCGTCGATTCGGGTCGCCCAACCGAGCAGCGCATGCTGCCAAACGATCTTCTCGCTGAGCAGTGCACTCTTGGTGGCATGTTGCTCTCACAAGAGGCAATCGCCGAGGTCTTCGAGCACGTAAAGGGCCCAGACTTCTACGCTCCAAAACACGAAACCATCTTCGAGGCCATCCTTGCCCTCTACAGCAAGGGCGAGCCAACCGACATCATCACGGTTACTGACCAGCTGACCAAGAACGGCGAGCTAGTCAAGGCAGGTGGCGCAGACTACCTGCACACGCTCACCTCGATTGTTCCGACCGCCGCTAACGCCGCTTTCTATGCCGAAATCGTGCAAGAGAAGGCAACGCTTCGCCGCTTGGTCGAAGTTGGAACCCGAATCGCTCAAATGGGCTATACCGCTCAGGGCGATGTCGAAGATCTGGTCAACCAGGCCCAGGCCGATGTTTACGGGGTCAGCAAGGCCGGCGTCGGCGAAGACTACGTTCCGCTTTTTGACTCAATCGAAGCAGCCATCGAAGAGATGGAGAAAGCTCAGAACCGCGGCGGCGAAATGGTCGGTGTTCCTACCGGTTTCGCAGGCCTCGACGAGCTGACCCACGGATTGCACCCAGGTCAGTTGGTCATTTTGGCCGCCCGACCTGCAGTCGGAAAGTCAACGCTCGCCCTAGACATCGCCAGAAACGCGGCAATTCGGCACAACCAGCCGGTGATCTTCTTCTCGCTCGAAATGGGCCGCGCCGAAATCGCAATGCGCATGCTCTCAGCAGAGTCGCGCATCTATCTGCAGAACATGCGAAAAGGAACCCTGAGCGACAACGACTGGTCGCGAATCGCTTCGGTTCGCGGCGAGATCAACTCGGCACCGCTGTTCATTGACGACAGCCCGAACATGACCCTTGTCGAGATTCGTGCCAAGTGCCGTCGCCTCGCTCAGCGCGTCGGCCTAAAGATGATTGTCATCGACTACATCCAGTTGATGACCTCGGGCAAGAAAGTCGAATCTCGTCAGCAAGAGGTTTCTGAGTTCTCTCGTGCGCTCAAGCTTTTGGCAAAAGAGCTTGAGGTTCCGGTAATCGCGATCTCGCAGCTAAACCGAAACAGCGAAAAGAGCGAAAGCAAGAAGCCTGAGCTTTCGCACCTTCGCGAATCTGGATCACTGGAGCAAGACGCAGACGTCGTAATTTTGTTGCACCGCGAAGACCTCGGAAATCGAGAGCACCCCCGTGCCGGCGAAGCCGACCTAATTATTGCGAAGCAGAGAAACGGACCAACCGACACCGTTATCGTTAACTTCTTAGGTCAGTTCTCTAAATTCGAAGACATGAAGAGTTAACAAAATGCGACAAACCAACGCGCTGCGTGCAATCGTGAGTTTTGCGGTCGGAATCTACATAACCTTCTCGCAATCACATTCCGCAGCGATTGGTTTAACCGCTCTCGCAATCTTCGCTTTGGCGTTTGCCGTCACCAACGCAGTAGGCAGCGCAATCTGGGGCAAGGGCCTAATCGCAATCGAAGCGATTCCGCTAACCATCGTTTCTCTGCTTGTCGGAGTCTTCGCGATCATGGTTCCTGGTCAAGATGAAGCAAACGCACGCATCGCCTTCATCGGTTTGATCACCGTGTGGGGTTTGGTTGCCGGAGCATTCGAACTTTATCTAGCGCGCAGAGCCGGGTTTTCTTCAACGGTTGGTCGCGACTACCTGTTGAGCGCAACTTTTAGCATCGTTCTCGGTTTGTTGTTCTTGGTCGCACCACTCGACATCGTTTCGGCCGTCGGCTTCTTCGGTGCCTATCTAGTTATTTCAGGCGTTCAGCTAGGCGTCGCAGCAGCTTCACCAGTTGCGACAAAGTAGTCTTGACTCATGGCCAACAAATCAAAATCACTAAGAGTTTTTCTCACACTGTCTTTTGTGGCAGCAGCATTTGTTGGAGTGATTGTTCTAGCGGCGACTAACTATCGCGCAGTAACCGAAGCGCTTATTTGGGCCGGAATTACTTTCATCGTTGTGTTGGTTGCAATCGCAACCATGGCCATGAGCGTTAAAGACGACGACTCAGACCCAAACCAGCCAAAACTTAAATAAAGGTTTTTGCCAACTCGGCGGCAATGCCGGTGTAGTTGTGCGGCTTCAATGCGAGCAGACGATCTTTCGCCTCGTCAGAAATATCCAAGCCATTTACAAACGTCACGAGTTCGTCGTGGCCAATTCGCTTTCCGCGAGTTAGTTCTTTGAGCAACTGGTATGGGTCGCTAATCGAAGAACGTCCGGCAGCAACCTCTGCTCGAATCACTGTTTGAATCGCCTCGCCGAGAACTTCCCAGTTCTCTGAGAGGTCGGCGTCTAGCACCGACTTGTTCAATTCAATTTCGCCGAGACCGCGAGTTGCGTTATCAATTGCGAGAAGTGAGTGACCGATTGCAACACCGATGTTGCGCTGCGAACTCGAGTCAGTGAGGTCGCGCTGCATTCTCGAAGTTACGAGAGTTGCCGAGAGGCTATCCAAGAGTGCATTTGAAAGTTCAAGATTCGACTCAGCGTTTTCGAAACGAATCGGGTTTATCTTGTGTGGCATTGTCGACGAACCGGTTGCACCAGGTTGCGGAATCTGCTTGAAGAACGCGAGCGAGATGTATGTCCACACATCAGTGCACAGGTTGTGCAGGATTCTGTTGAAAAGTGCAATCGCAGAATAAAGCTCCGCCTGCCAATCGTGCGACTCAATTTGAGTGGTCAACGGATTCCAAGTTAGACCGAGTGACTCAACAAAATCCTTTGACTCTTTAGCCCAGTCAACATTCGGTGCTGCGACTACGTGAGCAGAGAAAGTTCCGGTTGCGCCAGAAAACTTGCCAAGGTAGTCGGCGTTTTCGATGCGAGCCAATTGGCGACGCAAGCGATAGACAAAAACCGCGAGCTCTTTGCCCATAGTCGATGGCGTCGCCGGTTGTCCGTGAGTGCGACTCAACATTGCAACATCGCGATATTGCTCTGACAACTCTGCAATCTTTGCCACGAGCTTTTCGGCTCGAGGCAGCCATACCTGCTTGATTGAATCGCGAACCGTAATCGCATAGCTGAGGTTGTTGATGTCTTCGCTGGTGCAAGCAAAGTGGGTGAGCTCTGAAAGATCTGCGCGACCAATTTCGGCCAGCTCGTCGCGAACGAAATATTCGACAGCTTTAACGTCGTGCTTGGTTACCGCCTCGGTAGCTGCCAACTTGGCGACATCTTCGTCAGAGAAGTTTGTGACAACCGAACGAAGACGCTCGATTTCGGTGAGGTCAAGCGGTGCGTCGTTCTTGAGAAGATTTCGGTTCGCCAGGTGAATCAGCCACTCGATCTCAACGTTTATGCGTGCTCTATTCAAACCCGCTTCAGAAAGATGAAGCCCCAACTCGGCAACGGCACCCTGATAGCGACCGTCGAGTGGGCTTAGCGGTTGGTTTGAAAGATTACTCACA
>JBEGTK010000058.1:0-8699 GCA_041179445.1 Actinomycetota bacterium
AAAAAATGCTCAGGGCAAAACTGCAATAACTTTGCAATTTTGCGCCTTCGGGTGAGTAACGGGACTTGAACCCGCGGCCCCCTGGACCACAACCAGGTGCTCTACCAGCTGAGCTATACCCACCATGTATCGCGACTAATCGCGACAACCTGCCAATTCTAACAGTCTGGGCTAGGCGGGTCTAGTCTGCGCTGAGGCTCTCGGCCGCCGCCTTCGCTGCCTCGCTGCTTGGGCCAGGCAGTTCAACGAAAACGGTCTTGCGGTAGTACTGCAACTCTTTGATCGACTCGAGAATGTCGGCAAGCGCACGGTGGCCGCCGTCTTTCTTAGGCATGTTGAAGTAGACGCGTGGATACCAGCGGCGACTTAGTTCTTTGACCGAAGAAACGTCGATGTTTCGGTAGTGCAAGTGGCTGTCGAGTGCTGGCATGTAGCGATTGATAAACATGCGATCGGTGCCAATTGTGTTGCCGGCAAGGGGAGCGGTGCGGGCTTCAGGCACAAAGCGCTTCACATATTCGAGAACTATGCTCTCGGCCTCTGCAAGCTCAACCCCGGTTTCAAATTCGTTTATTAGGCCGCTCTCGGTGTGCATGCTGCGAACGAATTCGCCCATGTTTGCAAGGCCCTCGGCGGATGGTTTGATGACAATATCGATGCCCTGATCAAGAATCTCGAGCTCAGAGTTGGTTATGACAACCGCGATTTCAACAAGGCAGTCAACCTCTGGGTTGAGCCCGGTCATTTCGCAGTCGATCCATACGAGGTTGTCTGAAATGTTGATCACGCCTAAAAAATAAGGGAGGCCTCAGACATCTGAGACCTCCCTAATTCTAAACCGCCAGTTATGCGGTCTTGGCCTTGCGCGAAACCTTTGCAGGCTTGTTCGCCTTGCGGGCTGCGCGACGCTCTTTGCGGCCTTCAACCAACCAGTAGAGCACTGGCACAATAACCAGGGTCAAAACGGTTGATGAGAAAAGACCGCCGATAACCACGATTGCAAGCGGCTGCGAGATGAAGCCACCACTGCCGGTTAGACCGACAGCCATCGGGGTTAGCGCGAAGATGGTCGCAAGCGCGGTCATCAAAATTGGGCGCAAGCGCTGGCGAGCGCCATCCATGATTGCTTGCTGGGTTGGCTTGCCTTCGCGACGGTACTGGTTGATCAAGTCGATCAACACAATCGCGTTGGTAACCACAACACCGACTAGCAAGAGCATTCCGATGATTGCCGATACGCCAAGCGGGGTGTCGGTTGCGAGAAGCAAGCCGATTGCACCGGTTGCGGCGAACGGAATCGAGATCAACAGAATTAGCGGCTGAACGATGCTCGAGAAGGTGGCCACCATGACGATGAACACGATCGCGATTGCTGCAAGCAGAGCCACGCCGAGCTGTGAGAACGAGTCAGCCTGTGATGCCGAGACACCACCGATAGTCGCGGTGACTCCTGCCGGAAGCTCAACGCCATCTAGACGCTTGGTCACATCTGCAGTGATTGCTCCGAGGTTGTCGCCGCTAGGGGTGAGCATAACTTTCGCGCTGCGGTCACCCTTCTCGGTTGTGATTGCCGTTGGAACTTCGACCTCTTCGATGTCTGCGATTGATGACAACTTGATGAACCCGGATGCCGTCGGAATCGATATGTTCTTCACCTTGGCTACGGTGTTTGCGACGTCAGTCTTCACAACGTAAATAGCAGTTGAAACGCCATCTAGGTTGACGTTGCCGATGCTTGAAGGTTTCATCGCTGCTGCGACGATTCCGCCAATTGCGATTTCGGTTAGTCCGCGTTTAGCGGCTGCCAAGCGGTCAACTGTGACGCGCAGGGTGCGCTGCTTGTCAGCAAGCGAGTTTGTGATCTCGCTCGTGTCTTTTGTGCCAGCCATAGCTGTTTCGACTGCCGCGATACCGGCGTTCAACTGCTCATCGGTTGCCGCGGTTACCTTGATGTCGATTGTTCCGCTACTGCCAACTGCTGGGCCGCCGCCGCTTGCGAACTTCACTTCGCCGAGTGAGGCATCCTTGGCAAATTCTTTGGTCAGGCTGTCTTGAAGCGCGACCTGGTCAACGCCATCTTCGGCGGTCACCTGAATGCTTGTGCCACCGGCAGCTCCACCAAAGGCAACGCGACCGTCGCCAGAAGAACCAATGCTTGTCTGCACCACGGTTACCTCTTTGCGAGCAAGAAGAATGCCTTCAAGCCTTGCGGCTGCGGCATCACGCTGTTCGAGCGTCGCGCCAGAAGGCAGGGTTTGGTTGATTACGAAGCTGGTTGCTCCGCTTGATCCGATGAAGTCGGTCTTGAGCAATGCTGAAGAGCCAAAGGTCATGACAAGAATCACAAACGAAGCGACGAGGGTGATTACCGGGCGTCGCTGAGTCCATGAAAGCACTGGCAAATAACCACGCTGAAGCCATGACTTGCGCTCGCGCTCTTCTTCTTCGTGGCGCACTTGCTCTTCGTGAGCCTTCGCTGCTGCTTCATTCTTGTGCTCAACCCGCGCTGGAGTTTTGAGGAACCAGTATGCAAGCACAGGCACGATTGTCAAAGAAACGACTAGCGATGCGACAAGCGCGATGGCGAATGTGAAGCCGAATGGGCGGAATAGCTCGCCGATTAGGCCACCAACGAAAGTGATTGGCAAGAACACTGCAACCGTGGTGATTGTTGCGGCTGTAATTGCTGTTGCCACCTCGCGCACGGCTCGAAGAATCGCTTTCTTCTTTGGCTCGCCATATGAAAGGTGTCTGTTGATGTTTTCGATAACAACGATCGAGTCATCGACCACGCGGCCAATGGCGATGGTTAGCGCGCTAAGCGTAAACAGGTTCAGCGAGTAGCCAAAGAATCCGAGTCCGATGAAGGTGATGAGAACCGATGTCGGAATCGAAATAGCGGTCACGATGGTCGAGCGAACAGATAGCAAGAAGATCAAAATGACGATGATCGCAAAGCCAAGACCCAGGGTTCCTTCGGTTGAAAGGTTCTCAAGCGACTGCTCAACAAATGGCGCTTGGTCGAACACGGTGACGATTGTCACAGCACCGAGCTTCTTCTTGAATTCGCCCAGTTTGTCTTGCACTGCGTGCGACACAGAGACGGTGTTTGCGTCTTGAGTCTTAGTGATTGAGATCGACAGGGTTGCTTTGCCGTTTACTCGCGAGATTGAGGTGGTCGGTGCATTCTCTAGGGTCACGGTTGCAACATCACGGATGCGCAGTGCGGTCGCGCTTGTAGTTACGGTCGGAGTGCTTGGAATCGAAATGCCACCAGGGATTCCGGTGTTAGGAAAACCGCTTGTCGGAAAACCTGAGGTCGGTGAGCTGACCGAAGTCTTTGAACCGATTAGCGGAAGATTCTTGAAGTCTTCAAGAGAGTTGACAGGGGTGCCAACCTCAACCGAGATTGTGCCCTTCTTGTCGTCGATGGTTCCGGCAGGAATCACAAATCCATTTGCTTGAAGCGCTGAAGTGACCGACTGAGAGGTGAGTCCGTTTGCGGTGAGTTTGCTTTGGTTGAACTTCAAGTTCACGCGCTTTTCGACGACGCCCGAAATAGCGACATCGCGAACTCCGCTTATGCCAGCGAATTCTGCGTTGGCAACGCTCGAGATGTCCCGGAAGCGTCACTCCGGCAAGAGCGGCGTTGATCTTCTCGGTGACCTTTGAAGTTGGGGTGCCGTAGTCAAATTCGACGCGAACAATAGAAATGTTGCTCTGAGACGTCGTGGTCGATGAAACGAGCCCGTCGAGCGCGCGCATTGCCTCGTCGATTGGCTGGCTTACCTGCTTGTCAATTACCTCTGGCGAAGCGCCAATGTAAGTCGTGACAATGGCAGCCTGCGGGGTCTCAATGCTCGGAATGAGCTCTTGCTTTAGTGAGCCGAGCGAAACGAAGCCAAAGATCGCGATAATCGCGGTCATCAGGGCTACGACTGAGCGGTTGGCAAGACTGAGCTTTGATAAACGGTGCACGTGAAAATCCCCTTAGTAGGTGCCGATTGGCTTCTCTTAGCCTAACCGTCTGGCCTTTAGGGCTATTCCGCTCTCAGGCAACTCCTAGGCCGTAAAGAACGCCAGTTCGTCAGGGCTAAGGGTCACCGAAACCATGATCTCGCGCAACTGCTCTACTGTTCTAGCACTAGCAATTGGTGCCGCGACGGTTGGCTGCTGACGCAACCAAGCAAGCGCGATGGCTGAGAGGCTAACCGAGTGGTGGTTTGCCAAGCGATCGAGTTTGGCGAGCACGGCCCATCCGTGTTCATTTGTGTATTTTGTTACGCCACCGGCTCGAACTGATTCAACAGAGACGCCTTCGCGGTACTTTCCAGACAAGAAACCTCGTGCCAGGCCAAAGTATGGCAACCCTTCGATGCCGAGTTCGTTTAGCGCAGGCACGCTGTCGCTCTCATATTCCTGGCGCTCAAGCAGGTTGTAGTGATTCTGCAGTGCTACATATTCGATCAAATGGCTTTGCTTCGAAATTTTGGCGGCTTCGAGCAGCCGCGCTGCGCTGTAGTTGCTGGCGGCCGCAAATCGAATCTTGCCAGCTCTCTGCAAGTGGGTGAACGCGTCGAGGGTTTCTTCTAGCGGGGTAGTGGCGTCGTCTTCGTGCGCGTAATAGAGATCAATGTGGTCGCGCTGCAGGCGCATCAGCGAATCGTCGCAAGCTGCGATGATGTTCGCTCGACTCAAGCCAGGTCTGGTGCTCAACTTGGCGACTTTCGTCGCAATAACGACTTCGTCGCTGTTTGCGCGGCTCTTGAGCCAGCTGCCGATCACCGATTCGCTCTCGCCGCCGACGTGCCCGTCGCCCCACTCGCTATAGACGTCTGCAGTGTCTATGAAGTTGCCGCCGAGCTCGGTGTAAAGATTCAGCACGTCGTGACTTTGTCGCTCGTCAGCACTCCAGCCGAAGACGTTTCCGCCTAGGCACAGGTCAGAAATTTGAAGATCTGTTTGCTTAAGAATTCTCATGGTGCTTTATTCAAGCACGGTTAGCGTGACCGTATTTGGCAAGCACAGACTCTTCGAGCAGAGCCACGATGTTGTAGAGCACAATCGAAACCACTGTGATCAAAGCAACGTAGGTCCAGACTTCTGATGGCCTTGCCCGCCCAATCGCAGAAACAATTGCATAACCGATGCCCTGGCCCGTGGCAAGCCATTCGACTAGAAGCGCGCCGGTAATTGCGCCTGGAACCGAAATCTTCAAAGCCGCGAAGAATGAAGGTAGTGAAGAAGGAAAAGCTACGGTGCGCAGGGCATCAATTTTGTTTCCGCCATAAACGTTGACTAGGTCAAACATTGCAGGGGGAGCGCTGCGAAGGCCAAACACGATGTTCACAAGAGCCGGAAACAGCACGACTATGGCACCCATTACGGCAACAGAAATCTGCTCGCGACCGAAGATCAAGATGATGATTGGAGCCATCGCAATCAGCGGAACCGACCTGAGCAACATGGCCAGCGGCATAAGGGCCTGCTCTATGCCTTTTGACAAACTGAATAGAACCGAAATAAGCGTGGCAAAGAACATGCCCACGACGAAGCCAATTGATGAGTCAATCATGGTCTGACCTAGTGCTGTCATTACTAGGTCGCGATTTTCGCTCGCTGCCGGAACGCTGAACAAGAAGTTGTAAACATCAAACGGGTTCTTGCCAATGAATGGCTTCACATTGAAAGCCCAGAGTGCGACGAACCAGAGAACTCCGACCACGAGCAATGCCATCGTGGTGTTCCACAAAACTTTCAGAGCCCTGTTTCTCATTAGGCATTCACCGCACCTTTTGACCATGGTGTGACAAACCTAGAAACCAAGCCAACCAGGGCGTAGGCCGCACCAGCGATTGCTCCTGAAACCAATGCAAGCGCCCAAACGCGAGCCACCTCAAGCGATTGCTGTGCATTCACCATGGCTGGACCGAAGCCAACGTCTGGCCCGCCCACATATTCACCAAGGATGGCTCCTAGAAATGCTGCCGGAGCCGCAATTCGAAGCGCGGCAAGAATTGAAGGCAGGGCTGAGAGCAACTGAACTTTGATCAGTCGGTGCCAAGAGTTGCCGCCAAACACAGTGACAACGTCAAGAGCAGCTTTGTCAGCTGACTTTACGCCGGTGAGTGCTCCGACCATGGTCGTGAAGAAAACGCTGAGAGCAGCAAGTGATACGGCCGCGCCGGCTGGTTCGCCCGGGCCAGGCGCTCCGACGACAAGGCGAATGATCGGGCCAATAGCAACAATTGGAATGCAGTAGGTAATCACAGCAATTTGTGTTGCGAGGTTCTCGAGTTTAGGTAGCGTGAGGGCGACGGCGGCCAGAGCTAGCGCTGCCAGGTTTCCCCAAAGAAAGCCAATGCTAGCTTCGGCCAGCGTGACGGCCGCATTTTTAGCAAAGAACCCAAAGCCATCTTCAAAGAACTGAACGATGACTTCGGGTGGGGTTGGAATTGCGCCGATGGTTTCGGCAGAGCCCTTTGGGCGATTGCGAAACATATTCGCAGCGACGACCCACCAAATCGCAACGGTTGCGGCGGTGCCAATCGTTCCTGAAATCCACTTTGAGCTCTTCACGGCAAAACTTCTTTAGTATTCAAGAACGTTTTCGCCGTGAGCGCCGAAAAGAAGTTCTGAAGCGCGGTCATGCAGTGCGTGGAATTCTGGGGTGCGCATCATCTCGATGGTTCGAGGTCGAGGTAGGTCAACTTCAATTACCTCTTTGATGCGACCCGGGCGCGCGCTCATCACCGCGACGTGATCGCTCAAGAAAATTGCTTCGCTTATTCCGTGGGTGACCATCAAAGTTGTTGCCGGCTTTTCTGTCCAGATGCGCAGGAGTTCTAGGTTTAGGCGTTGACGTGTCATGTCGTCTAGCGCTCCGAATGGCTCATCGAGCAAAAGCACCGAAGGTTGAACAACTAGAGCGCGTGCGATTGAAACGCGCTGCCGCATTCCGCCAGAGAGCTGAGCGGGCTTTGCCTTTTCGAATCCCTGAAGTCCAACAAGTTTGATCAAGTCTTCAACCTGGTCTGCATCAGGTTTGACTCCAGAAAGTTCAAGTGGAAGTCGAATATTGTCGATTACTGAACGCCACGGCATAAGTGCAGAGTCTTGAAATGCAATGCCAAGTTCGTGATTCTTGCGAAGTTCAGCTGGGGTCTTGCCGTCTACTGTGACGAAGCCTTCGGTGGCCGTTTCGAGCCCAGCCAAGATTCTTAGAATCGTTGACTTGCCGCAGCCCGATGGGCCGAGAAGCGAAAGAAAACTTCCACGGTCGCTGTGAAGATTGGCGTCTTCTAGGGCCGTCAGGGTCTCTCGACCGATTTTGAACTTCTTGGTGAGGCCAGAAATGGTGATGCCGCTGCCCAACTCAGGTGAGAGGGCAGCGGCACCGTTCAAAATCATGAACCTAGATTACTTCAGTTCAAGAGCTCAGGGTGCTCTTCGTAAACCTCTGCTAGAAGGCTCATGTCGAATAGCTGCTCAGCGGTGATCTCGAATCCAGAAGCCTTCAGAGTTGCCAAGTTCTGCTCGATCATGGCGTCGCTGATGGTGAAGAGGCCGTTTGCGCGGGTCTCATCGGTCTGAACCAGAATCTCGTTCTGAGTCTTTGACTGGTACTCCTCTTTCTCCTTTGAGAGACCTAGGTCCTTGCCGTAAACCTCAAGGGCTAGACGTGCACCCTCAACTGAATCGGCAATCGAGTCCTTCCAACCGCGGATGGTTGCGTAAAGGAATGCCTTTAGCGCTTCGCGGTTGTTGTCGATTGAGTCCTGGGTAACAACGAAGCTTTCGGTTACGAAAGGCAGGCCGTTGTCTGCGAAAAGCAAGTTGGTTACTGGGTAGCCCTGCTGCTCGACGATGAATGACTCGTTGGTTACGTATGCCAAGAAGCCATCAACTTCACCGTTTACTAGCGGAGCTGGGTCGTACTGAACAGGAACCTTGGTTACCTTCGAAGCAGCAATTCCGTTTGCCTTAAGCAAAGCGTCGAATAGTGTCTCGTTCGGGCCAGCCTGAACACCAATCTTCTTACCGATCAAGTCCTGAACGGTCGCGATGTTCGCGCCATCCTTGAGCGAGACAATGGTGAATGGGTTCTTCTGGTAGGTGGTGCCGATAATCTTCAGCGCGGCACCTTCGTTAAGAATGACTGGAGCTACAGAAATTGGGTTTGCAATTCCTACAAGCACGTTGCCATTTAGAACTTCTGCTTCGGTGGCTGCTGGGCCAGCGATTAGGTTAACTGAGCTGAAGCCAGCTTCGGTGTAGTAGCCGTTCTGGTCTGCAAAGAATTCACCGGCAAACTCTGAGTTCTTGATCCAGCTGAGCTGAACATTGAGGTCGCCAAATGACTTGGTCTCTTCAGCAGCTGGAGCGCAACCACTGAGGGTTAGCGCCGCGATTGCGATAGCCGCAACCGCGATTTTCTTGATTGACTTGAGCATTAAATAATGTACCTTTCGGGAGTCGTTTTGGAGCTGTCGGATAATCCCACCACGTGCATGTTTCGTGCTTATTTCGCGGGGGCTTCCGCCAATTCTGGCAGAGACTCAGAGCCCTTTTGACCACGGGAGGGTTTTTCGGGTATCAATTCGATTAAACTGATGCAGTTCGCATGCCCTCGTAGCTCAGTGGATAGAGCAAGAGCCTTCTAATCTCTTGGTCGCAGGTTCGATTCCTGCCGAGGGCGC
>JBEGTK010000059.1:0-5128 GCA_041179445.1 Actinomycetota bacterium
CCGACCATGCGACCTTCGCCAGCTATCACAGTGACGTTCTTTGAGTTCACAAGACCGGTGAGACCCTTGAATAGCTTGTCTACGATTCCGTCACGGTATGAATTGACAACTCCCATGTCAATCGAGCCGAACTGCGCGTTGATCCCATAGTGAGCTGCATCTTTGACAACGTCTGCAACTTCAGCAGCGTGCAACAGAGCCTTGGTAGGAATGCAACCGCGGTGCAAGCAGGTGCCGCCGAGTTTGTCTTTTTCGATGAGCGCAACGCGCTTGCCCAATTGGGCCGAGCGAAGAGCGGCTGCGTAGCCACCGCTTCCTCCACCAAGAATTACGAGGTCAAAATTGTGCTCAGCCAAAGCGGACTCCTAGATAAAGGTCGGCAAACAAATCAACTTTACTACTGCCGATAGAGTGCTCGGCAGGCGAGAAGCCACTACTTTGCGAATGACTCCGCGAGCGCGATGAGGCTGCGAACATAAGAGCCAGTTGCACCCTTCGGAATGAAGCCGTAGCCCGCTCCATCGTTGTCGGCAGGGCCGGCTAGATCTAGGTGCACCCAAGGAATCAGATCGTCAGAAGTCTTTGACTTCTTGCCAATGAACTCCTTCAAGAAAAGACCGCCGACAAGCATTCCGCCGCTTGGGTTGCCAATTCTCGAGTTCATCATGTCGGCAATATCGCTATTCAGCAGAGCGCGGAGTTCCTCAGGGAACGGCATTGGCCAGGCAAATTCACCAGAGGCCTTGGTTGCCTTGAAAAGTGCGTCTACGGCAGCATCGTCACCCATGAGGCCCGCGGTGCGAGTGCCAAGAGCTACCCGTTGGGCTCCAGTCAGGGTTGCAACGTCAACAATCAGGTCTGGATAGCTCTCGCTTGCGAGCGCAAGACCGTCACCAAGAACCAGGCGACCCTCGGCATCGGTGTTTGTCACCTCAACGGTCTTGCCGTTGCGAAGCTTGATCACGTCGCCAGGTCGGGTTGCCGAACCAGATGGCATGTTCTCTGCGAGACACAGATAAGCCGTTGCGTGCACCTTGAGCTTTAGGCGTGCGATTGCCAACACTGCGTTCAAGACCGTGGCGGCGCCGGTCATGTCATATTTCATGCCAAGCATTGAATTGGCTGGCTTTAACGACAAGCCACCGGTGTCATAGGTGATGCCCTTGCCAACAAAGGCAATTTTCTTATTCGCGCCAGTTGGCTTGTATTCGATCTTTACTAGTCTCGGAGGTCGAACAGAACCCTTGCCGACGCCCAGAAGTCCGCCAAAGCCACCGGCTGCAAGCTTCTTCTCGTCAAGAATCGTCACGGTCACCGCAGAACCCTTGGCAAGTTTGCTTGCCTGGCTAGCGAAACTCTGAGGGTATAGATCGTTTGCAGGCATGCTAACTAGGTCGCGGGTGTCGTGCACGGCAGCCCGCATGATCTCAACGCGGGTTAGTGTCGCTGGCTTGACCTTTACTTTGGTGGCCAATACGACGGTCTGGGAAGAGGTCTTCTTTGCGTCTGACTTGTATGCGTCATAGCTGTAGTGACCTACGGCATAACCCTCTAGAAGCGAAAAGGCATCTGACTCGCTCTTGATTGGCAATGCCAAGACAACCTGGCGAAACTCATTAAGTGTGCGGCCGACGGTTCCGCCGAGGTAGCGCAGCGAGTCGACGTCACCGTTTTTATAGCCGCCAACGAGAGCAAAGAACGCCCCATTTGGTGCCGGAACCTTGACGACGCTGTCTGGGCTTGACTTGACGCCAAGTTTCGCAAGGTCGAGGTTCTTGATCGAGCTGGTGTCAACCGAGTCGCTGACCAACGTCAACTTTGACGCTTTCTCGGTCACGCCGATTACAAAAACAGAGTCTTTAGTGAATGCCGGGGCAGAAGCTGCCACCTTGATGAAATGTTTAGCCATGCCAACACTCTAAACCCGCTCTTAGACTTATCTACGTGGTTGAACCAAGCGAGTTATACGAATTGCATAACGATGATTTCGATGTGCCTTCGAATCTGCACTTAATTGCAGCACTAACCGGTTTCACAGATGCCGGCTCGACTATCCAGCAATTTGCTTCTCACGTTTTTGAAAATCTCGAACACCGTGTTGTAGCGATATTCGATAACGACGAATTGCTCGATTACCGCTCACGTCGCCCAGTAATGTACTTCGAAAAAGACCACATCTCGTCTTATGAACCATCGACGTTAGCTCTCTATCTGGTTACTGACGAAGTCGGTCAGAAGTTTCTATTTCTCAACGGATACGAACCCGACTTCAAGTGGGAAGCCTTCAGTCAGGCGATTTTCGATCTAGTTGATTACTTTGCCGTCGAAGATTTTTCTTGGGTTCACTCAATTCCGTTTCCGATTCCGCACACCAGATCTGTCGGCGTCACGATTTCTGGCAATCGCAAAGAACTAATCGATCGCATCTCAGAATGGAAACCTCAAACTCAGGTTCCCGGAAATGTTCTGCACCTGCTCGAATTCAGATTTGCAGAAGAGGAGTTTCCGACGGCGGGTTTCGTGATGCTTGTTCCTCATTACCTGAGCGACGTCGACTACCCGCAGTCGGCAGTTACGGCGTTCGAACAAATTGCTTCTGCTACCGGGCTTGTGTTTCCGACCGATCAATTGCGCGAGGCTGGCAAAGTCTTTCTCGTTGATTTATCTCGCAACGTTGCAGACAACCCAGAGTTAGCGAAAATGATCAGCACGCTTGAGCAGAGCTTTTCAAATCAAGAGAACAACGCGCGAGGCCCAAGAATCTCTTCTCCAAAGCAAGAGGTTCCGAGTGCCGATGAAATTGCTGCCGAGCTCGAAGATTATTTGACCCTCAAGCGCAAGCAATCAAACGAAGACAGTGCCTAAGCTCCACGGCAATGCCGTAATGGCGGCGGCGACTTTCGCCTACTTTGCCTCTGTCATGCAGCGCAGTTCGATGGGCGTTGGCTCGCTCGCTGCTGTAGAAAAGTTTCACACCTCGGCTACAGCACTGTCAGCGCTGGCTGTCTTTCAACTTGTTGTCTATGCGGTTATGCAAATTCCGGTTGGGGTGTTGCTGGATCGCTTCGGCGCTCGCATCTTGATAATCATCGGAGCGATTTCGATGACACTCGGGCAGTTCATTGTCGCGCTCGCTCACACTATTGAAGTTGCATATTTAGGTCGCATGCTGGTTGGTCTTGGCGATGCGTTCACTTTTATCTCAATGGTTCGATTGATCGTCGCTTGGAATGAACCAAAGCAGGTGCCGAAACAACAGCAGCTTTTGACAAGCCTTGGTCAACTAGGGCAAATTGCGAGTGCCGTTCCATTCGCAATTCTGCTTGCAAACACAGGTTGGCGGAATGCGTTTGAGATCGCCGCCAGCATCGCTCTGCTTAGCGTTGTCTTGTCTGTTCTTTTTATCAAGAATGAACCAGAGCATGAGAGTCACTCTCGTCACGAAATGACGATTCGCATTGCTACTAAACAACTTGTCGAGAATATTCGGTTCGCCGGTGTGCGCATGAGTTTCTGGACGCACTTCACATTGCAATCATCCGGTTCGGTTTTTGCATTGCTGTGGGGAGTGCCATACCTAGTCTCGGGCCAAGGTCAAAGTCGTGAGTTCGCTTCTTCGATGTTGATTTTTCAAACAGCACTCGGTTTGGTTTTAGGTTTCTTTCTCGGATGGCTCGCATCGAACTATCCGCGCATGCGTGTTCGCGTTGTCGTACTTGTTGCCAGCGCGATCATTTTCGCTTGGGTGGTCATGGCATTGCTACCGGGTCGCGCACCGGCCTGGCTGCTTGTAACTCTTGTATTTGTGATTGCCGCCGGCGGTCCTGCATCGATGCTTGCCCTCGATTTTTCTCGCACTTTTACGCCGAAGGAACGTCTTGGTTCGGCGAATGGTTTCGTGAATGTTGGCGGATTCCTAGCAACCTTTGTGGCCATGGCCGTAGCCGGAACGATTCTCGATTTCGTTCAGCACAATACTGGTGCAAGCAGCCCCTATACGCTCGAGGGTTTTCGCTGGGCAATGTCTGCGCAAATCGCGGTGCTAGGGCTCGGCTTATCGATGTTCCTGATCGAACTGCGCAAAACCAGGCAAACGGTCGACGTCTAGGAATAAAACGGCTGTTTTGCTGTTATTAGCAGTAGCAATTAGGGCGCTTACGGCTATTTGTCGGTGAATAGTGGCATAATTGTTCGCAGACCCAGTCATTCCGCAAGGACTTGACATGGGTCCAAGTTATGCCCGATTCATCCCAGTTTCACTGATCACAGGCACTGCCTGCAGGAGGCACCGATGGCTAGTAAGCAAGAAACTCCAAAGAAGCGAAGCTTCATGGATAGGCTGACTGGCTCGCGGATCAAGGGGCAAGCCGAGACCGCAGCAACAAAAGAGAGCAAGACCATTACCCCTTCAGCACCTAAGGCTGCAAAGCCAGCAAAAACTTCAAGCACCGCAAAAGCAGGTGCTAAGGCCACAGCCAAAGCCACTACTAAGGCACCAGCTAAGGGCCCGTCTAAGGCAACCGTGAAGGCCGAGGCCAAGGCCAAGCCAGTCGCAAAGGCTGCCGCCAAGTCAGTGGCAAAACCAGCAGCTAAGGAAAAGCCAGCTGCAAAGACTGCTGCGAAAGCAACCGAGAAGCCAAAGGCAGCGGCTAAGGCCAAACCTGTTGCGAAGGCACCTGCAAAGGCTGCTGCCAAGCCTGCTAAGGCAACTGCAAAGTCAACTGCAAAGCCTGCCGCTAAGGCTAAGCCAGTTGCGAAACCGGCAGCCAAATCGGCCGCAAAGCCAGTAGCAAAACCAGTTGCAAAGGCTGCCGCGAAGCCGGCAGCTAAGGCCAAGCCAGAAACCAAAGCACCAGCCAAGCCAGCGGCTAAGTCGACCGGCCCTGCTGCGAAGTCAAAGCCTGTAACCGAGAAGAAGCCAGCCAAGGGCGCGAAGTTGCCTAAGGGCATGGAGGCCGAAGACGAAGAAGAACTAGACGATGAGGTCGATGACCTTCCGATCGAAGTGATCGTGGCTGAGGCTGGCACTGCCGTCGACCTAACCGCAGAAGAAGAAGTTCATCACGACGACGACGAAGAGCCAAAAGAAGACCACCCAGAAGGTGTTCTTGTCTTTGACAACAAAAAA
>JBEGTK010000060.1:0-5119 GCA_041179445.1 Actinomycetota bacterium
GAGCCACCTTGGGGAATTGAACCCCAGACCTGCTCTTTACGAGGGAGCTGCTCTACCAACTGAGCTAAGGCGGCTTGCCGAGGGGCCAAAACCCCACAACTCTGCAAGTTTAGTAGCGAGAAACCCCGGCCTAATAGACCGGGGTTTCTCTTGAACTGCGTTTCTTAGTGCTGAACGGCCTTACCAATAGCAGCGCCGGTTAGCGAACGAACTTCGAGCTCTGCATACTTTGCAGTGTTGCGCTCGTTCGAGGTTACGGTGCCCAACCAACCCATGAAGAAACCAAATGGAATCGAGACGATTCCAGGGTTGTTCAATGGGAAGTAGTTGAACTTGACGCAGCTTGCAGCATCAGGAAGACACTTGATGAAGCTGGTCTCGGTTCCTGAAACGTTGCCAGAGAAGATCAACAAGACAATCGCAGCGATTAGACCACCGTAGATGGCCCAAACAGCACCGCGAGTGTTGAAGCTCTTCCAGAACAGCGAGTAAAGAACTGTAGGAAGGTTCGCCGAAGCAGCAATTGCGAAGGCAATAGCAACCAAGAACGCAACGTTTAGACCCTGCGCACCGATGGCTAGCGCGATTGCAACTAGACCGATTAGAACAGCGGCAATCTTTGCTACGCGAACTTCTTTCTTCGGGTCAACATTGCCCTTCTTGATCACGTTCGCATAGAAGTCATGCGCAAACGATGAAGAAGAAGCAAGAGTCAGACCTGCGACAACGGCGAGGATGGTTGCGAAAGCAATTGCACCAATCACCGCGAGCATCACTGCGCCACCGGTTGTTCCAGCGCCACCACCGAGCTCTTGGGCGAGCAGCGGTGCGGCGAGGTTTCCACCCTTATCGGCCTCACTGATTTTGGCTGAGCCAACAAGTGCAGCAGCACCAAAACCAAGAGCGATGGTCATTAGGTAGAAGAATCCGATGTTTCCGATTGCCCAGTTCACACTTGTGCGAGCCGCCTTGGCGGTTGGCACCGTGTAGAAGCGGATCAGAATGTGAGGCAGACCAGCGGTTCCGAGAACAAGTGCCATACCAAGTGAGATCAGGTCTAGCTTGCTCATCAGAGTCTTGAATGCGTCAATGTTGCCTGCAGCATCAAGGATGTCCTTGCCGTACTTTCCGCCTGGCTCAAGGAAGGTAGCGCTGCCGCTAGCCGCCTTTGCAGATCCAAGTAGCTCTGAGATGTTGAAGCCAAACTTGGCGAGCACCATCACGGTTAGCAAGGTTGCACCAATCATCAACAAGAAAGCCTTGATGATCTGCACGTAGGTTGTGCCCTTCATGCCACCGACGGTCACATAGACGATCATCAGAACGCCGACCACCAAAATGATTACGTTCTTAGCGTTTGTGTCTGTTGGGTCGATGCCGAGCAACAGCGTTACTAGGCTTCCGGCTCCAACCATCTGCGCTAGCAAATAGAAGATAGAGACGACAACGGTCGAGGCTGCAGATGCGCTGCGCACTGGTCGCTGACGCATTCTGAACGACAGCACGTCACCCATGGTGAAGCGGCCAGAGTTTCTAAGCGGTTCAGCAACGAGCAAAAGAGCTACGAGCCAGGCAACCAAGAAGCCGATTGAATACAAGAAACCGTCGTATCCAAAAAGCGCAATCATGCCGGCGATGCCGAGGAACGACGCTGCTGACATGTAGTCACCGGCTATGGCTAGACCGTTCTGAAAACCTGAGAACGAAGCACCGCCGTCATAGAAGTCAGACGCGCTCTTTTTGTTTGAGCGACCGGCACGAAATACCAGCACGAGCGTTACTGCGATAAAAACTACGAACAGAATCGTAGCTAGGGTTCTTGAATCAATCACTTGGCTAACCTCGCGTTTACCTTGTCGCGCAATGCGTCAGATGCAGGGTCTAGCGTGCGTGATGAGTGGCGCTCATAAAGCCACATGATCACGAAAGTAGAAACGAACTGCAAAACACCGAGCACAATTGCGATGTTGATGTTCGGTGCAATTTCTTGGCTTACCCAGTCGCGCGCGAACGCGGTTAGCAAGACATACAAGAAATACCAGCCAAGAAAGGCTGCTGTTACCGGGAATGCAAAGTTGCGAAACTTCTTTCGCAACGCTTGAAACTCAGGGCTGGCTTGTGTTTCAACCCAGACCTTTTCATCTTCAGACGAGCTCATATAACTCCGTTGTTCCATGAGATACCGATGGCACCATTGCCATCGACCTGGGTTGCCCCTCGAACAATCTAGCGAAGGTTAGGTGCTTAACAGTTCGGGTCTTTGACCGGAACCACACCTTTTATGAGAAAGTTATCAACCGCTGAAACGACACATTCGTTCGAGCGACCATAGGCGGTGTGCCCCTCGCCATTGAAGGTAATCAGGTGACCATCGCTGAGAATCTTGGTGGCTAGATTCTGGGCCTGCCAATAAGGGGTTGCTGGGTCTCCGGTTGTGCCAATGACCACGATCGGGCCTGAACCCTTTGCGGCATAACTAACCGGCGGCTTTGCGATCGGGTATGGCCACTGCTCACAGCCAAGAGCACCGTTTTGCCAGTAACGACCGAAGAACGGGCTCATTTTCAACAGTCGGGCGTTTTGTGCCTTCATTGCGCTCGAGGTTGGTTTCGAACGACTATCGAGACACGAAACGGCCATGTTTGCCTCAAGCGTGTTTGAACCGTATGTTCCATCTGCGTTTCTGTCGTTATAGAAGTCGGCCAACTGCAAGAAAGTTGTGCCATCTCCGGCATATGCATTCTTAAACGCTGACGAAGTGTATTGCCAGTATGTCTCGCTATAGAGAGTCATGATCAGGCCGGTGATTCCACCAGAGATTGTGAGCTTTCGACCAGCGAGCGTAGTGCGCAACGGTGTGGTTTCTAACTTCTTGAAGAAATTTGTAATTTGCAACATCGCAGAATCTACGTCGCCGGTGAAAGGGCAGGTTTTCTTGTTGGTCGTCAGGCAATCTTTGAGATAGTTGCGCAGCGCTAAATCGAAACCTCGAAGTTGATTTGCGCTTTGGTCTTCATCGCTCACAGTCGGATCAATGGCACCATCAAGCACGAATCGACCAACTCGCTGCGGGTAAAGCGCGGCATAGGTTGTGCCCAAGAAGGTTCCATATGAGTAACCCAGGTAGTTCAGTTTCGACTGGCCGAGCAGCGCACGGATGACATCCATGTCTCGCGCAGCTTCAACGGTGCCAACGTGTCCGAAAATTTTGCCACTGTTTTTTACGCAAGCTGCGATGTACTTCTTCATAGCCTTTCGCTGTGCTGCGATCTCTGTTGCCGAGCCAGGTGCACCGGGTGTGGTGCCATAGAGAAACTCGTCGGTGTCTTTTGCACTCAGGCACTTAATCGGCGTGCTTTTTTGAACACCACGAGGATCAAAGCCGACAACGTTGTAGCGCTTGCGCAACGCCGCGCTGCCAACCTGCTCGCCACCGCCCGCTACGAAATCGAGGCCTGAGCCACCGGGGCCGCCAGGGTTCTCGAGAATCCAGCCCAGATCTGCAGAGCCGGTTGAAGCCAAATAGTTGATTGAGAGATTGATTGAACCGGCAGAAGGTTTAGACCAATCGAGCGGAACCTTGATGGTTGCGCACTTCAGGTCGGTGCCGCAGGTCTTCCAGTTCAGGGCCTGGCTATAAAAAGGCTTCAGGGCAGCAGACACGTCTTCTGACATCGCCGAATTGGTTGGTGAGACCGTGGCGCAGCCGCCCAACAAAAGGGTGAACAGGGCAATTGAGGCTAGAACGCGCTTAAGTCTCATGTGACTCCCCTGCTGGTTACGGTTTTGTACGCAAGTTTACGGCTAGGGCATCCATGACCATTTGGTCTTTGACGTTCGCCGAGATTCTGGTTCTCGCAAGTTCGATCTGCGCGAGCTTAAACAGAGTTTGCTGAGGGGTCGAACGATTTGCAATGCCTAGCAGTTGCTGCCTCAGGTCTTCATTAACCATCGCAACTTGAGCATCAAGCTGCAACATCAAAACGTCACGATAAAGCGAAAGCAGGTCGACCAAAATTCTGTCGATTCCGTCGCGAAGAGATCGAGTCGCGCGTCGTTTCTGCGAATCTTCTAACGCCTTTACATCGGCTCGGGCATATGGCGGCAGCTTCGCGGCGTCTTCGACTCCCATAACGCGCAACAGTTCTGCTCGCTCTTCTGCGTCGCGTTCTGCGGTTAGTGCGTCTGCGTCGCGTCGCGCAAGATCTAGCCAACGTTCCGAAGTGAAAATCGCTGATGAC
Source organism: Actinomycetota bacterium (assembly GCA_041179445.1). Classification (GTDB taxonomy): domain Bacteria; phylum Actinomycetota; class Actinomycetes; order Actinomycetales; family Microbacteriaceae; genus Rhodoluna. Next base: position 4,242 of record JBEGTK010000060.1, read on the forward strand.
ACCGAGTCGATTTCGAGAGCCGCCATGAGTGTGTCGCGGCGCCGTCCGCGAGCATCAGCACTCGTAGCGAGCCTTCGTGCCATGCCGATGTGACTCTGTGCCTCGGCGGCAACTTTGATTGCGAGACTGCGTTCGATGCCGTCGCGCTCAACCAAGAGTTCTGCAACTTCTTCGACTGCCGGAGTCTTCAATGCAATTCGGCGCACGCGAGAACGAATGGTCGGCAACATGTCGGCTTCGCTTGGGGCGCAGAGAATCCACACGGTTCCGGCTGGCGGTTCTTCGAGAGCCTTTAGCAAAACGTTTGAAGATCGCTCGGCCATTCGGTCTGCGTCTTCGATGATCATGATGCGATAGCGACCCATCGACCCACCGAGCTGAGCACTGGTTACCAAGTTGCGAATCTCTTCAATCGAGATGCCGACCTTTTCTGTGGTCAAGACGTCGATATCGGGGTGGTTACCAGCCATCGCGAGCGTGCAAGAACGGCAGGTTCCGCAACCGCCCTCGGCGCAGAGCAGCGCGGCAGCAAAGGCGACAGCCATGTTCGAGCGGCCCGAACCGGGCGGGCCGGTCATCAGCCAGGCGTGGTGTACGCCTTCGTCACGGTGTTTTACGGCTAACTCAAGTTGAGCGATGGCATCGCCCTGCCCAAATAGTTCACGCCAAATTGGTGCCGGCATTAGCCAAGCAACTCCTGAACGCGCGCGCGAATAATCGCCTGCATCTCTTCGACCGATAGTTCGGCATCGATGACAAGCCAACGCTTAGGTTCGTCGGCAGCCATCTTTAAATAGGCCTGACGTGCAGATTCGAAGAATTCTGTCTTGGCTCGCTCGAGGCGATCTGGTTCTGCACCTGTCTTGTTTCGTCGCGCA
>JBEGTK010000061.1:0-5044 GCA_041179445.1 Actinomycetota bacterium
GGAACCCTTACCGAAACTTTTCTGCCGACGATAGACATGATTTAGATCAAGCCCAAGCTGTCTGCAACTTCTGCAGCGTTGTTGTTGACAACGGTTGGCTGAATGTCGCCACCGTTTTCATCTTTGAGTGCCCAGCCGGCATCTTTGAGACCGTGACCGGTCACAGTGACAACGATTGTTGCGCTAGCGAGCGATTCACCCTGCTGCGATGACTTGTATAGACCTGCTGCTCCGGTTGCAGAAGATGGTTCAACAAAAACGCCAACTTCGTTAGACAAGAATCGGTGCATCCAAAGAATTTCTTTGTCGCTAACCGCGCCGAACTTTCCTTCTGAACATTCGCGCGCACTCTGTGCGAGATCCCACGATGCCGGGTTGCCAATGCGAATAGCAGTTGCGATGGTCTCTGGGTTCTTAACCGGTGATCCCTGAACGAATGGCGCTGAGCCTTCAGCCTGAAAACCCCACATCTTTGGCACGCGCTTGATGCGGCCTTCGTTGAAGTCTTCTAGGTAACCCTTGAAATATGCAGAGTAGTTTCCGGCGTTGCCAACAGGCAGCACGTGAAAATCAGGAGCGAAACCAAGAGCGTCGACAACCTCGAAAGCACCGGTCTTTTGACCCTCGATGCGATCTGGGTTCACCGAGTTGACCAGGTGCACTGCGTAGTTCGCAGCAAGCTTGCGTGCTAGGTCGAGGCAGTCATCGAAGTTTCCGCGAACCTGCAGAATCTCTGACTTGTGCGCAACGGCCTGGCTTAACTTGCCAAGCGCAATCTTGCCCTCAGGAATCAGCACGACAGATTTGATTCCGGCAGCCGCGGCATAAGCCGCAGCAGATGCCGAAGTGTTTCCGGTTGATGCACAAATAACAGCCTTGGCTCCGTGACCAATAGCCTTTGAAACTGCCATGGTCATGCCGCGGTCTTTGAACGAACCGGTTGGGTTCATGCCTTCGACCTTGAGCATCACACGCTCTGCGCCAACGAGACGAGCAAGCGCAGGTGCTTCGACCAGCGGCGTGCCACCCTCACCCAAAGTGATGATCGGGTTGTCTGCACTGATGTCTAAGCGATCAATGTATTCACGGATAACCCCGCGCCACTGGTGTGCCATTAGATTCCTTCTACTCGAATAACTGAAGTAATTGACTCGACAGCGTCGCTTGCTGCAAGCGCAGCGACGACGGCCGAAAGTGATGCGTCGGTTGCCTCGTGGGTTCCGATTTCTAGGTTCGCAGTTTTGCCACCTGCGGTTGGAGTCTGCTCGACAAACTCAATCGAGACCTCGTGGCTCGCGAAGGTGTTTGCGATTGCTGCCAGAACACCAGGCTGGTCAGTTGCCTCGAGGGTGATTTGGTAGCGAGTGTAAATTCGGTCGATTGGCAAAACCGGAAGGTTTGCGTGCACTGAGTCTGCAAGACCAGGTCCACCGGCAACGTGTCGCTTAGCTGCGCTAACCAAATCACCGAGAATTGCAGAAGCGGTTTGCTTTCCGCCGGCACCAGCACCATAGAACATCAGCTGGCCGGCAGATTCTGCTTCAACGAAAACAGCGTTGAATGCGCCACGAACCGAGCCAAGCGGGTGGGTTCTCGGAATCAACGTTGGATAAACACGAACTGAGACGCCTTCGACGCCAGACTTATCGGCATCGATGCGCTCGGCGATTGCGAGAAGCTTGATGACGTTGCCGTCGCGCTGTGCTGCACGCATCAGCTCTGGAGTAACTTTTGTGATTCCCTCGCGGTGCACTTTTTCAATTGGAACTTCGGTGTGAAAAGCAAGGTAAGCAAGAATTGCTGCCTTTTGAGCAGCGTCATAGCCCTCTACGTCGAGCGTTGGGTCTGCTTCTAGATAACCGAGTTCAGTTGCTTCGGCCATTGCTTCTTCAAGCGTGATGCCTGCGGTATCCATGCGGTCAAGAATGTAGTTCGTCGAACCGTTTACGATTCCCATAACCCGTTGAACCTTGTCGCCAGCAAGCGACTCACGTAGCGGACGAATGATTGGAATAGCTGCGGCAACCGCAGCCTCAAAGTACAGCTGCGCACCAACCTGCTCGGCAGTGTCGAAAAGTTCGGTTCCGTGAGTTGCGAGCAGAGCCTTGTTTGCTGTGATGACGTCACTGCCCGAGTTAAGCGCTTGCAAGATGTAGGTCTTGGCTGGCTCAATGCCACCCATTACTTCGATGACAATGTCTGCACCAAGAATTAGCGCTTCTGCATCTGTCGTTAGCAGCTCAGTCGGAAACCCTTCAGGGCGGGCAGCGCTTGCATCACGAACGGCAATGCCGATGAGTTCTAGCTCTGCTCCAACGCGAGCAGCTAGCTCTGCCTTGTTCTCAGTTAGCAGGCGGGCAACCTGAGCGCCTACCGAGCCGGCACCCAGTAAGGCGATTCGCAACGGACGATACTCGATCACGGTGTCACTCTTTCTTGATTCGCTTGGTAGCGAAGATCTCTAGTAAACAAGTCTGCCTCGGTTTCGGCCCTAATTACGAGTCTTGCCTCGCCAGCGCGCACGGCAACCACGCCTGGGCGGGTCAAGAAGTTGTAGTTATTTGAAAGCGAGTAGCAATAAGCACCGGTAGCAGCCACCGCTAGCAAGTCGTTTGGGGCAACGTCTGAAGGCAGGTAGTCGTGGCTGACCACGATGTCACCGCTCTCACAGTGCTTGCCGACAACCCGCGCGAGTGCAGGCTCTGCACGGGTGGAGCGCGATGCCAAAACCGTGTGGTACTCAGCGTCATACAGAGCTGTGCGCATGTTGTCGCTCATGCCACCATCAACCGAAACATACTTGCGAGTCGCGCCTGCTCCGGCATCTGAAACGTTCACGTCTTTGATTGTGCCAACCGTATAAAGAGTGATACCCGGATTGCCAGCGATGTGGCGGCCGGGTTCGAACGCAAGCGCAGGAACCGAGATTCCCTGCTTGTGACATTCGACTTTCACCGCAACTGCGATTGCCTCGGCAAAAGCATGGATGTCTGGTGCATCGTCTGCAGGCTTGTAGTTGATTCCGAAACCGCCACCAAGATTTAGCTCGGCAACTTCACCGTTCTTCGAAAGTTCAGCGTGCAACTTAACCAATCGACTGACCGCTTCGACGAAACCTTCGCGGGCATGAATCTGTGAACCAATGTGCGAGTGCAAACCAACAAATTTCAAGTGGCTGTGCGAACGAATCTTTTCAACTAGAGCAGGAGCGTCTGCAATCGACATGCCGAACTTTTGGTCTTCGCGTGCGGTAGCCAAGAAGTCGTGGGTGTTTGCGTGCACACCGGTGTTCACGCGAAGGCGAACTTTCTGAATTTTGTCTTGAGCTGTGGCAGCGGCAGCGATGCGTTCAATTTCGATTTCGCTGTCGATAACGATTGCGCCAACGCCGGCAGAAATTGCGCGAGCGATTTCGCGCGTCGACTTGTTGTTGCCGTGCACGCCAATGCGAGCCGGCTCGATTCCGCTAGCTAGCGCAGCCGCGAGCTCTCCGCCACTCGCAACGTCGATGTTGAGTCCGAGCTCGTTGATCCAGCTTGCAATTTCTACAGACATGAAAGCTTTGCTTGCGTAGTAAACCTTTGCAGTTGTGCCGATTGATTCGGCAGCTGCGGTTAGAGCGTTGCGCACCGAAGTAGCGCGAGCTCTGAAGTCGTCTTCGTCTATTACATAAAGCGGTGTGCCGAATTCGGCAGCAAGTTCGCGAACCGAGACGCCAGCGATGGTGCACTCACCCGTCGCTTGGCGCTCAAAGTGACGAGGCCAGACGCGAGTGTCGAGCGCATTGACGTCAGCCGGAAGATCAAGCCAGGCAGGGGCAAGCGGGTTAGTCATCGCTTACATCCTCTCTGGGGCGCTTACGCCAAGCAGCGCTAAACCGTTGCGCAAGACCACGCCGGCTGCGTTGTTCAACCAAAGTCGGGTGCGGTGCACATCGTCTACTGCCCCACCTGAAAGCGGAGTTACGCGGCAGTTGTCATACCAACGGTGGTAGGCACCTGCCACTTCTTCTAGGTATCGAGCAACGCGGTGAGGCTCTCTGAACTCAGCTGCCGAAGCGATAACGCGCGGCAGCTCACTCAACTTTGCAAGCAGCTCGCTTTCGGTTTGGTGGTTCAAAAGTGAAGGATCAAAGACGCTCAAATCGACTCCTAGAGTCGCTGCGTTGTTCTCAACCTGGCGGGTTCTGGCCTGAGCATATTGAACGTAGAAAACAGGGTTGTCATTCGTCTTCTTAGCAAGTTGCTCGAGGTCAATGTCGAGTGAAGAGTTAATTGATGATCGAGTCAGCGCGTAGCGGGCAGCATCAACACCAACGTAACCAACGAGGTCTTCCATGGTCACAACTGTTCCCGCACGCTTCGACATGCGAACAGGTTCGCCATTCTTGACGAGGTTTACCATTTGACCGATGAGAATTTCTAGATTCTTGCCAGGCTCATCGCCGAACGCTGCACACATTGCCATCATGCGTGGAACGTATCCGTGGTGATCTGCGCCGAGCATATAGACGCACTGATCGAAACCTCGGCTGCGCTTGTCAAGGTAATAGGCCAAGTCTCCGGCAATGTAAGCGGCTTCACCATCGCTCTTCAAGACAACTCGGTCGCGGTCGTCGCCGAAAGTTGTTGTGCGCAACCAGAGAGCGCCGTCTTGCTCAAACATGTGACCTAGGTCGCGAAGTCGCTCGATTGCCTTCTCTACGGCACCAGAAACATAAAGCGAGTTTTCGTGAAAATAGACATCGAAGTCGACGCCAAAGTCGTGAAGCGATTCGCGAATCTCTTGAAACATGAGTTCAACACCGGCAGCGCGAAAAGCCTCTTGAGCGTCGGCCTCGTTCATCGACAAAATATCTTCGGCGGTCTCAGCTAGCACGCGCTCTGCGATCTCGGTGATGTATGCGCCGGCATAACCGTCTTCGGGTGCTTCTTCTTTGCGCGCCGCTGCAAGCAATGAACGAGCGAAACGATCAATCTGTGCGCCGTGGTCGTTGAAGTAATACTCGCGAGTGACATTTGCGCCCTGAGCCTCAAAGACTCGA
>JBEGTK010000062.1:0-5022 GCA_041179445.1 Actinomycetota bacterium
TTGATTTTCTGAAATGCTGCGCCGAGAGCGAGAGCACCTTCATCGAGCGCGTTCTTTTCGCTAGGCGAGTAGTGGTCTTCGCGACCCGCGATGAAAGCTCGCAAGCACATCAGGCCAACAACCTCGGCAGAACCATAGACATAGTCTTTGAAAGTTTTAGGTGTGTGCTTCGCCTTTGTGATGTCTGCGCGCATAGATGCAAAGAACGGCTCAATCATCGCCTTGGTGATGCCGACCTGAACTGCGGTTAGCGCGAATGCGTGCACGATCAGGTTGGTGCTGAAGCCAACTTTCATGGCCGCGTAGATTTCACCCTCGAGATCATCGAGCTGCTTGCGAATGTTTACCTTCTGCGCACCATTCGAGCCAGCAGCAGAACCGTCAACGATTTCGTCTGCAACTCGAACCACGGCATAGATGTCTTTGATCTGGCCACGAACGCCAGCCGGCAGCAAACTGGTTGCCCAGCCGAAAGAGGTTGAATACTCAGAAATCACAACGCTCGCAGAGTCGTGGGCGACCTTGTTATAGAGGTCAATGCCGGTTGGCGGGGTCTGAGTGCTATTCACGCTCTAAGCCTAAGTCGTTGTCTAAATGAGCCGAAAGAAAAAGAAGGCCAAAAGTCGCACTCTCGTTGAAACCGCTTCACCCGTCATAACGCATATGTAACGGTTCTGCGCATCAGGAATTGCCGTCTCAAAATTTGGTTGTTCATAGTCCAGGCTTCCTAAGGAGTTATCGTGAAAGACAAAGCACCAAGCACTCTTGAAGTAATTGGGGTTGCATTTCTCGCCCTATCCGTGCCGATCTTTGTAATCTTCGGCATCATCGCATTCGGCCTTTTCAGCGCGAAGTAACTTCGGTTATTCAGCAATTGGCTTAGGCGATAGCTGCGCCTGCAGAGTCGTGGGCAACCTTGTTTCAAAGGTGAACCGGTTGATTGGTCGACTATTAGAGCCAGTCTCGTTTCTTGAAAGCGATGTAGAGTCCGCCAGAAATCACGACGATAGCCCCTGTTGAAATCCAGAATCCCCACTCTTGCGCGAATCCAGGGTAAGGAACGTTTTGCCCGTAGAAGCCTGTGATTGCCGTTGGCACCGCGATGATTGCCGCCCATGACGTGACTTTCTTCATGACCAGGTTCATTCGGTTGCCTTGAATGGTGAGATTGGTCTCAAGAAGAGTGGTGACGAGATCGCGAAGCGAGTCTGTCCAGTCTGCAGCTCGCATCACGTGGTCATAGATGTCTTGAAAGTACGGATACATCGTGTTGCCGATGACCTGGGTGTCGCGTTTGATGATCGGATTCAATACTTCGCGCATCGGAACTGCTATTCGGCGAAGCACAACTAAGGCCTTGCGCAACGAATAGCTTTTGCGCTGAATCAAGGCGTCGCGACGAACTTCGCTGAAAAGCAGATCTTCGAGTTCTTCCATTTCTTGGTCGAGTTCTTGAATGACTTCGAAGTATCCATCGACAATTTGGTCGAGCAAGCCCCAGAGCACGAAAGCGACGCCGTTGACGGCGAGCTCGTGTGACTCATCCCAGCGCTTCATCAGGCCTTCGATGTTGAACTGCTCGTCATCGCGAACCGTAATCAGCCCGTTTGAAGTCACGAATATAGCCACTTCTTGAGTTGCCAGTTCGAGAGTCTCGTGATCAAAGTGCGAACCGTATGCGTTGATAAATAGGTGGCTGTCATAGTGCTCGAGCTTCGGTCGCTGGCCACCCTTGAAGGCGTCTTCGACGGCAAACGAGCTCAGGCCAAGTTCGTCACCGATTTTGTCTAGCTCGGCTTGGGTGGGTGCAACCAGGTCAACCCAATAGAAAGTGTGCTTTTCGTGAGCTAGGTCAGAAATGCGTTCTAGGTCGAACTGGCTCTCGGCCAGCTGTCCGTCTCGATAGATTCTGCTTCTCCGCACGCTCTAAGCCTAAGTGAGTGTATAAATATGCCAAGGGGAATTGCAGGGATGGGGGAGCTCAATGAATGAGCCAATCAATCACGTTAGAAACCTGAAAATCAGCCTCGGCATCGTGGTTTTCATCGCGTTGCTGCTGTGGGCGGCTAATCCGTTTTCAGGCGTGATAGGCATGGGCATCACGATGGTTGTAGCCGGTTTGCCCATCGGAATTGCGCTGGCAGTGGTCTCATCTAGAAGAAAATTCCCCGAAAAGAAATTTAGCCAATTGGATATTTCTGAACTCCAAGAACAAATTTCGAACCTGAAAGTGATGAGAGTTTTTCACCTTCTAGTTGGAGCACTTTCGGCAGGAATTCCAGCCTTCTATGTCGTCAAGATTTTCTTCGAGTCAGCCGGTTTCGCAAACTTGGCTTCAACTGGATGGACGGGTCAGGGGCAAACCATAATCCTGATGATTTGCGCATTTGTGATGCTCAGCTCGACTATTCCATTTGCTTTGGCCAGAGCAAACCTGAAGAAGCAACGATCTATTCAAGCGATGCTCAGTTAAAACTTCAAAACCAAGTGACTATCGGAGGTAAATCGTGGAATTCTTTGATCTTGCATTTTGGATTCTTTGTGTGGCGGTAACGATATGGCTGATTCAAATCAAAAGCCCTAACTCTAGATTCAAAATCAGAATCAGCGTTGTGCTACTGTCGGTGGCTTTGTTTCCAGCGGTTTACGCAATTGTTTATCCGGGGGCGTATATCGCGGTTTATATGGGCATGCTCTCGCCGATTTTTTTATTGTTAGCAGCTGTCGCCTTGTTTAAGGAGCAAGAGAAGAATAAACGCCAAGCAAAGCCTGCTCAAACCGAAACGACAGTGGCATCGCCAAGCGTGAAAGCAGTGAGTGATGTCAATCTGGCAAACGCTGCCAAAGGACAGCCAAACGGCCGAGGGCTCGTGGTTTCGGGAGCGATTATTTTGGCGACGGCTATCTATTCGTATGTGAGCACGCTCATCGGTTGCCCAAACGGGCCAAACACTGGCGGCAGCGTCGTTGCAGAAGGCGAGATTCAGTATTCCGGCGTCGTGAATGGAATGTCATGTTTTTGGGCGGTGCCGCTGTCAGGTTTCTGGGGAGTGGTCGGCGGTTTAGCCGGCGCGACCCTTCTTATCTTGGGCATACTTCGTCGCCGAGCCGACAAGCGCTAGGCCAGACCGCGCTCGCGGTTTAGAATTGTCAAATGTCTGCAGATATGAAGCCTCGCTCACGCGATGTAACTGATGGAATCGAAAAAGCCGCCTCTCGCGGCATGCTGCGTGCCGTTGGCATGGGCGACGAAGACTGGGTCAAGCCACAAATCGGCGTGGCCAGCTCTTGGAACGAAGTAACCCCTTGCAACCTAAGCCTCGACCGCCTGGCCGACGCAGCAAAGCAGGGCGTTCACGCCGCCGGCGGATACCCGCTCGAATTCGGAACAATCTCAGTTTCTGACGGCATCTCAATGGGCCACGAGGGCATGCACTTCTCTCTCGTCAGCCGCGAAGTTATCGCAGACTCAGTCGAGACAGTTATGCAGGCAGAACGTCTCGACGGCAGCGTGTTGCTCGCCGGTTGCGACAAATCGCTACCCGGCATGCTCATGGCAGCGGCTCGCCTCAACCTTTCATCGGTGTTTCTTTATGCAGGCACAATTGCACCCGGATGGGTTCGTCTCGAAGACGGAACCGAAAAGCAAGTAACCATCATCGACGCATTCGAAGCTGTTGGTGCTTGCAAGGCCGGCAAGATGTCGAAGGGCGATCTAGATCGCATCGAAAAAGCAATTTGCCCTGGCGAAGGCGCATGTGGCGGAATGTACACCGCAAACACAATGGCTTCTGCAGCAGAAGCACTCGGCATGAGCTTGCCTGGCAGCGCATCGCCACCATCTGCAGACCGTCGTCGCGACAACTGGGCACACCGCTCGGGTGAAGCAGTCGTCAACTTGCTGCGTCACGGAATCACCGCGCGCGACATCTTGACCAAGAAGGCTTTCGAAAACGCAATCGCTGTGACCATGGCTTTCGGTGGTTCGACTAACGCGGTTCTACACTTGCTCGCAATCGCTCGCGAAGCAGAAGTTGACCTAACTCTCGATGACTTCAACCGCATCGCAGACAAGGTTCCGCACCTCGGCGACCTAAAGCCTTTCGGTCAATATGTAATGACTGACGTCGACCGCGTTGGCGGCGTGCCAGTTGTCATGAAGGCTCTGCTCGACGCAGGTCTGCTTCACGGCGACGCACTAACTGTCACCGGCAAGACCGTTGCCGAAAACCTCGCTTCGATCAACCCGCCTGACCCAGACGGCAAGATCATCCGTGCGCTTTCAAACCCAATTCACAAGACCGGCGGAATCTCGATTCTTCGCGGAACCATGGCCCCTGAGGGTGCCGTTGTGAAGACCGCTGGCTTCGACCTCGAGAGCTTCACGGGCCCAGCCCGCGTGTTTGAGCGCGAGCGAGCAGCCATGGATGCCCTCACCGAAGGCAAGATCTCGGCTGGCGACGTAGTGGTCATTCGCTACGAAGGACCAAAGGGTGGCCCAGGCATGCGCGAGATGTTGGCGATCACCGGTGCAATCAAGGGTGCCGGACTCGGCAAGGATGTTCTACTATTGACAGACGGACGATTCTCAGGCGGCACAACCGGCCTGTGCATCGGACACATTGCTCCAGAGGCGACCGAAGGTGGTCCAATTGCTCTGGTGCGCGATGGAGACTTGATTCGAGTCGATATCGCAACTCGTTCGCTCGAACTACTCGTTGAGCCAGAAGAGTTGGTTGCCCGCAAGCAAGATTGGCAGCCGCTTCCACCGCGTTATACGCGCGGCGTACTCGCTAAATATTCAAAGTTGGTTCACTCAGCTGCTGAGGGTGCCTACACCGGATAGTTGGCACACAAGCTAACGAGGATAAAAATGACTAACGAAACTTTGACTGGTGCTCAGTCAATTGTTCGCAGCCTTGAGTTGCTCGGAATCGACACGATCTTTGGTTTGCCTGGTGGCGCAATCTTGCCGACCTATGACCCATTGATGGACTCAACCAAGATTCGCCACATTCTTGT
>JBEGTK010000063.1:0-4903 GCA_041179445.1 Actinomycetota bacterium
TCTCTAGGTTGTTTTCGGTTCGAGCAACCGCGAGCGCACGCTCAAATGCGTCGATCGACTTTGCTCGGTCGCTGCGCCAGCGATAGAGGCGCCCAGCCGACAGGTAAACCTCGCAGGCCTCGTCGTAGCTGCCAGCTTCTTCATAGATTTCGCCGGCATTGAGGGCAAATGCGGCCGCCTCGGCATAGTTCTTGGTGACGAAAGAGTTGTAGCCCTGCATGTGAATCGCATAGGCCCGAGCCTTGTCGTTGAAGGTTTCTAGTGCGATCTTTTGCGCCTCGATTGCCACGGCACGAACCTCGTCGGCCTTGCCCTGCTTGAGGTAGCAGTCGCCTAGCGCCAAGAGGCCGTGCAGCAACTCGGGCAGACGCTCGATCTGGCGGTTGATGTCGTTAGCCGACGCCAAGTAGACAATGGTCTTCTCGAGCGAGTCGTCTTCGAGCCCATTGTTCATCGCGAGGTTCATGAGGCCGTCGGCGCGGTATTCGAGATTGTCACCCTGGATGTCTTGCCAGTTGTTGTTCTCTTCACGGCGTTCCCAGCCGCGGTAATCCCAGAAATCAGACATGAAATGCCCCTCTCGCTAACAAATTGATTCCCCCAAATCGAAACGGAGAATAAATATGAACCCCACCTCCGACATTTCTGATTTTCGCCACGCCGTTAAATGTCGGTGGTTGGTGATATTTATTTAGGCATGGATAAAGAACTCGATGAGGCCGCTCGCACCGCGAGCATTGACGCTTTTCTGGCCAAGCTAAATGAGGGCCAGCGGCCAGATCAAAGCCCCTATCTGCCCGACAACACCTGGGATGAAATCAAGCCCGGTCTTTGGCTCGGCGGAACCCACGATGAGCACGACATGCGCTGGGGCAGACCTAACCACGAGTTGCCGCCAATTGGCCCAGAAGATTTTGACACCATCATCACCATGTATGCCTGGGCTCGCCCTGCCGACTGGTTCGTTAAAGAGATTCGCTTTGGCATCTATGACGGCGACATGTCTGACTTTGATGCAGCTTCACTTCACGAAATTGTCACAATCGCACACCGCGACTGGAAGGCTGGCAAGAAAGTTTTGGTTCGGTGCCAGGCCGGCATCAACCGCTCGGGTTTGGTCATGGCGCTAGTTCTAATTCGCGACGGCATGAGCGCGGCGAAGGCAATCGAACTTATGCGAAGCAAGCGTGCGCGGTCTGTTCTGCGAAACGAAACTTTTGAAAACTGGTTGCTTGCGCTGAAACCTGCCGACTGGCGCGCCTAGGCGTTCTTGCCGCGATAGTCGTTGGCAACTCCGCCGACGACAATCAAAGCTCCGGCCAGGGCAATTGCGATTGCACCCACCGAGCTCTGACTCGCAAAGATTTCGAGCAGCTGCTCGTCGGTCAGGTTCTCTGACACCTCTGGCAGCATGCCTAGACCGGTGAATTCGACGACGGTTCCGATAGCTAGCATGACCACCGAGTTCAAGCGGGTTTTAGCCGATTTGTCACCCTTTGGTTTGATGAAAACCGCGACTACCGCGGTGATGAACCAGCTCACCAGTGAGAAGACAAAGAACGCCGCGAACTTATAGCCCTTGCTGCGAGCGGTTCGACCGGTCACCCAGGCGGCAGCGATGTTGAAACCGATCAGGCCGAAAAGTCCGACGGTTGCAAAAGTTAGTGGATCCATGTTCTAAAGACTACGCAGGGTCTCGGCCAAGTCGGCTGAGGTTGGTGGCTCGCAACCGGCGCGCTCGCAAGTGATTGAGGCGGCAACCGCGGCAACGCGCACATACTCGTGCAGGTCGGCGTCGCTCAAGTTCTCGAGACGATCGAACGGGTCGCTGCCAAGTGCGTCGGCATCACTTAGTTGACCCAAGAGGTTTGCGCAGAAAGTGTCGCCAGCACCGACGGTGTCGACAACGTTGATCTTGCGTGATGGCACATCGACGCGAGCGGTGCGGTTGCGATAAATCGAGGTGCCATCGGCACCGCGGGTTACCAGCACGATGCGCTCGGTGTCGCCAATCCAGTCGGCAACAATCTCGTCGACATCGGCACCCTTGTCGAGGCCATAGAGCCACTCGATGTCTTCATCTGAAGCCTTGATGATGTGCGAAATCTGGTTCAAGCGTTCAACGCGCACGCGCTCTTCGGCGGCATCGAATCCGAGAGCTGGTCGCATGTTGATGTCGTGCGAAATCGTCACTGATTTCTGGCTGAAGTGATCGCGAGCCCACTTTTCGATTACGGCACTAGATGGCTGCATCGCCATGGTGAGGCAACCGAATTGAATCGCGGTTGCATGCATGTTCTCGAGTTCAACATCCGTGGGCAATTCTGCCTCGGTCCAACCCCAGTCGGCCGTGCCGTTTACATAGAACGAATAAGAAGGAACACCATTTGAGTCGATGCTGACAACGGCGAGGGTGGTTAGTTCTTGGGCTTCGACGCTGTGCTCGAGTTGAACGTGGTTGCTCTCTAGACGCTCACGGATGATCTTGCCGAAACGGTCGTTTGAGATGCGGCCCAAGAACTGGTGTCTAGTGCCGCGGCGAGCAAGGGCGAGAGCTACGTTTGCGTTTGCGCCACCGACAACGGCGTTGAACCCGCCAGCCTGATAGCGATTCTCAATCAAGTCGATGAGTGCTTCGCCGATAACCAAAATCATGTCGTCAGTTTATTGCCGCGGGTATAGCGTTGAAACATGAAGAAGTTTGAGTTAGCCAATCGAGCCATCGCCTTGCCCCTTGTAGGTCTTGTTTTGACCTGGGCGCTTTCAATGGTTGCCCAATGGGTGATTCTTCAAACCGACCAGACCTATGACTCAATCGTTCGGCCGAGCAACTACATTTTCTTGGTTGCATTCGCGCTGGCAGGCTTCGCATCGTTGATTGGTCACGGCTGGGCACATCGCTCATTTGAGGCTGACGAGGGCGACGGATTGGCTCGAGCCTCGCTTCGCTTTACAACGCTTGCGGTAGTGCTCAGCCTCGCGGTGAACACAATCTTTGCTCTCGGAAGTTTTCTGGGTGCTTTCAACTCCGGCTCTCAGAGCGTCAACGTTGGCTTGCGATTCGTCTGGACTTACCTTCCGATTCTGCTAACCACAGCTGTAGTCGTTTTCATTTTGCTAAAGGCTTTCGTGTTCCGAAGTGGCAAGCAACCTACCGAGGGCGAAGAGCAACCGAGAATGAGTGAAAGACAGAAAGCGCTCGCACTTGGATACGCGGCTCCGATTCTCTGCACCGCTTTCGCGATTATCCTTGGCCTATTTGTCTATGACGCGACTCGAACCAATCTCGACACTTGGGTTTGGGTGCTGATCATCGCAATCGTCGGCGTCGGAGTAATTGCCGGAACCCGGTTTGCTGCGCAGGCACGTCAGGCTCGCGTTGAAACACCTCGACCAAAGACCGCGCTCGCGGCAGGTGCGGCAACGCTTAATTTTGTTCTCTCGATTGTTTTCGGCGTTGCAGTTAGTTTGATGGCGTTTGCCATGGGGTTCGGCGCTATCGAGAACCTGCGTGAGTGGCCAGATTGGATCGATGGACAAGAGAACCTACCAACTATCAACGCACCAACAATCGACTGGATGATCCGTGATTTTGCACCTGCATTGATTTTGTTGCTGCTCGCCGTGATTGGTGTTTACGTGAGCATCACCGAGCGTCACCGCAAGCGCAAAGATTCAGTCGACGCCTAGACGCTGAGACAATTAGCACGTGAAGTTTTATGCGAGCGGTTTGCTCTTCGACAATGACGGAGTTCTTGTCGATTCGCACGCTGCCGCAATTGTCGCCTGGGCTCAGTGGTGCAGTGAATATGCTCCGCACATTAATTGGAATGACCCAATCAACGCTGGTCAGCGTGCCGAAGACAAAGTGCGCGAATGGATAGCATCGCCAGATCTATTTGAAGAAGCGAACAACCGAATCAATCAGCTCGAACAAGACACCGCGCACGAAACGATTGCGTTGCCAGGTGCAGTCGAACTGACCTCTTCTTTGCGCGATGGGCTCTGGACTGTCTGCACATCGGCGAACCCAAACCTCGGTCGCGCACGACTCGTTGCCGCCGGCATCAAGGTTCCGGCAGAACTTGTGACGGCAGCCGATGTGAAACGTGGCAAGCCGCACCCAGACCCATATCTGCTCGGAGCCGAACGTCTCGGTTTTGCTCCAGAAGACTGCGTTGTCTTCGAAGATGCGATTGCCGGGGCAGAGGCGGCCGTCGCTGCAGGGGTTGGCCTGATCGTCGGAGTCAGCGCCATGGCACTCGATGGCCCTGCAGATATTGTCGTCAAAGACCTCACGGGAATAACCTTTGACGGAGATGTGCTTAACATTGCAGACAGCAACCGTCTTCGATAGGAGAAATCATGAGTGAAGTTACCTTTTACAGTGCCGACTGGTGCAGCGACTGCCGTCGTTCGAAGTCACTCATGAACACCCTCGGCGTCGAATATGAACTCAAGGATGTCGAGCACACCCCAGAGTTCGCCGCAGAAGCAGAGCAGATCGCCGGTCGCAAGAACATCCCGGTGATTCAGTTCGCAGACGGCAAGTTCTTGGTTGAGCCATCAGATGCAGAGTTGCACGCTGAGCTCACCATCCGTGGTCTGATTTAGTTCAAAAAAGTCCTTGGCAATCGCGCGGTGCGCGGTTAGGCTAAATACGTTACGAATTCGTGACAGTAGTCGTTTGCAGTGCACAAGGTGCACCAGTCTTTCCTTTATTTGAGAATCTGCCGTTTTGCAGATGTTGCTCTCGTGTTTGGGTATAGCGCAGTTCGACTAGCCCGCGATCAAGCAGCTACTCCCTGCGCGATCAACACAAATTAAAAGGAAAAAACATGCCAAAATTTGGCGACTCAAACGCGCGCGCGGGAAAACCAGCGCGCTCATCATCAGCAGCACC
>JBEGTK010000064.1:0-4894 GCA_041179445.1 Actinomycetota bacterium
TATTTCTCGGCAATTGCCCACCAGCGACCCCAGTCTGGGGTTTCGGGGGTGCCTTCATAAATTACCTGTGATGCACCGTTCGCTAGTGGCCCGTAGGCAACATAGCTGTGACCGGTGATCCAACCGATGTCGGCGGTGCACCAGTAAATGTCGGTTTCGGCGTGAAGGTCGAAAACATTCTTGTGGGTGTAGGCGGCCTGAGTTAGATAGCCTCCGGTCGAGTGAAGAATGCCCTTTGGTTTGCCGGTGGTTCCAGAGGTATAGAGAATGAACAATGGATGCTCAGAGTTAAAGCCCTGCGCTACATGTTCGGCTGAAGCGCCGGCCAAAGCAGTGCTCCAGTCGATGTCGCGGCCATCAACCCAGCCAACATCCTGGTTAGTGCGCTTGACGACCAAAACATTTTTGACCGATGGGCACTTGCCGCCCGAAAGTGCTTCGTCGACTGCAGGCTTGAGCGCACTCGCCTTGCCCTTGCGGTAACCGCCATCGGCAGTGATCACAAGCTTGGCCTGTGCGTCATCGATGCGGGTGTGCAGTGATTCGGCTGAGAAGCCACCGAAAATCACCGAGTGAACAGCACCGATGCGAGCAACGGCCTGCATTGCAACAATTGCCTCTGGAATCATCGGCATATAGATAGCCACGCGGTCGCCAGCGCGGATGCCGAGATCGATCAGAACGTTCGCGGCCTTTTTGACCTCAGCGGTTAGCTCTGCGTAGGTAATTTCTCGTGAGTCGCCCGGCTCGCCTTCGAAGAAGAGCGCAACGCGGTCGCCGTTGCCGGCTTCGACGTGACGATCTAGGCAGTTGTAAGAGATGTTCAACTCGCCGTCATAGAACCACTTTGCGAATGGTGCATTCGACCAATCGAGGGTTTGGGTGAAGGGTTTGTGCCAGTGAAGGTGGTTGGCCTGTTCGGCCCAGAAGCCCAGGCGGTCGGCCTTGGCCTTTTCATAGATGCCTGGCTTGGCGATTGCATTTGCCGTAAATTCGGCACTCGGCGCGAAGTGGCGGGATTCTTGTAGCAGGTTATCGATCTCGTGATCGGCAGACATCATTGTCCTCCATTGGTAAAGCGAACCTTTGGTAATACTGCCAGATAAATCACCACCGATTCGTCGCTAACGCCCCTCGATTTATAACAAATAGAAAAATCTTTCAATTTACTGGGAATTTCCTATTTTTCGCAAAGATTGGAATGTTTTTTGACGGCAATTGCTTACTATTAACTGTCGGCTCTAGTAGTCGACCCGCGATACCGATTCCCCCAATCTGGTATCGCCTGGCCCCAGTCTCTCCCCCCAGAGGCTGGGGCCCCCTAATTTAACTGGGCGCTATCCGCCTGGACCGGCTAAATACTCTTGAGCGTAGCAATTTTGCACCGCCCGAATTTGTGCGATTTGTGCACAGATTAGGCTTTTGTTGCTTTGATGACTGGCGGTTTGGTTCAACCTAGACCAATGCTGCCAGTGTCACTCAACCCAAAACTTGCCAGCCTGCTTTCGCAGGAGGGCACCACAGATGTTTTGGTGAACGGGCATAACGAGGTCTGGGTGCAGAAATCCAACGGCCAAATGCGATCCGTTGAATCGCCCTTTGAGTCGGAGCAAGAGCTCGCCAAAATAGCTCGAGACTCAATTGCCCAAGCCGGCCGGCACCTCGACCAAGCCAACCCATTCGCCGATGTCTCGATCGAGGGCATTCGTGTGCATGCTGCCCTGGCCTCGGCCTGCACACCAAAAACCACGCTTTCTTTGCGGGTGCATGCCAAAAGGTCTTTTGGCTTGGCTCAATTGTGTGACCTAGGGGCAATCAGCGAAACTCAACTCGATTTTCTGCGCGATGTGATTGAAGCACGAGAGAGCTTCATCATCTCTGGGGCAACCGGCAGCGGTAAAACCACTTTGCTTCGGGCAATTTTGGCGGAGTGCCCGAGCGATCGAATCATCGCTATAGAAGATGTGTCGGAGATCAACCTTGACTCTGGTCACTTTGTCTCGTTGCAGACCAGGCAGGCCAACATCGAGGGTCGGGGTGAGATTGGTCTAGATCGGTTGGTGCGCGAGAGTTTGCGAATGCGACCAGACCGCATCGCGATTGGCGAGGCTCGAGGTCCAGAATTTCTGGTCATGCTTCAGGCTTTGAACACCGGGCATGAAGGCGGTGGCGTAACCATTCATGCCAATTCGATCCTCGATGTTCCGGCGCGAATGCAGTCAATTGGCAGAGCGGGTGGCTGGTCTGCGACCGACATTGCGGAGGCTGCTCATTCAGCTTTTCGCTGGGTGATTCACATGAAGGGTCATCGGGTGAGGGCAGTAGGGCAGTTTGTTCTTGGCGCGGGTTCAAAGTTGGGCGTGGTGCCCCGAGATGTCTGAGGCTCGAATTGAATCAGTCACCGGGCGAGCCCAACCTGGCAAAGTGGCAAAACCCTCCGATGTCGCTCGCCAACTGGCATCGCTCTTGCGCGCGGGTGTGGGAGCAAACCAGGCCTTCGAGATAGTTCGACCTGATCTCAAGAATCTTTCGCCGGATCGCCGCGATCAGATCGATTTGCTATGGTCGGTTGCCCTCGAGACCGGAGGACCGCTTGTTCCTGCCATAAGCCGATTCGCCGAGGTCTTGGCCAGGCTCGATGCGCACCAGGCCCAATTGCAATTAACTTTTGCTTCGCCGAAAGCAACTTCAAAACTGATCTTTGGGCTTCCAGTTATCGGTCTGTTGCTGGCTCAACTCTTGGGCCTGGCTCCGATCTCGGCCATGACCACTTCGCTGCCTGGGTTTCTAGCGCTGTGTCTAGGGCTCATTTTGATGCTCGTTGCGGGCATTTCCAGCCGCCGAATGCTCAGGCGGGCATCCCCGGCATTCAGCGATCCGGGAATCTTCTTGGATTGTGTGGTCATCGGGCTTCAGGCAGGGCTTCCGGTCAGCGCAGCGGCAGAAAATGCAAGGGTTCGCGTGGGCGAGGAGCGCGACAGCGAGGCATTCCAAAAACTCGAGCAGGCGCTGGTTTTGTCTGATTCCACGGGTGCCGACCTCACCAGCATTTTGTCTGCAGCGGCCGACGGGCTGCGCGACGAACTGTTTCATGAGCAATCCAACCGGCTAGCCAAATTGGCAGTGCACCTGATGATTCCCCTAGGGCTTGCCGTGCTTCCTGCGTTTGTGCTGTTGACAGTCGTTCCCATAGCAATCGGGCTATTGGGCAAATGAAAGAGGAAACCATGAAACTAATTACAAAACTGCGAGATGAAACCGGAGCCGCAACTGCAGAGTATGCCATTGCGACTATGGCGGCGGTCGGCTTTGCCGGCCTATTGGTTGTGATCATGCGCAGTGATGAGATCAGAACCATTTTGTTTGACCTGGTTAAGAGCGCACTCACCTTCGCCAACCCCAACGGTGATGCAGCGGCCGAGCAGTGATTCGGGGTCGGTGACCGCCGAGCTGGCACTGGCTTTGCCCACGGTGGCTCTCGTGGTGTTTGTCACGCTGAGCGCGTTTAGTCTGCAGCTCGAGAAGATGAAGCTTGTTTCGATTGCCGGCACGGTTGCCAGGGGAGTAGCCAGAGGCGAGGCCGAAAGCAAGATGCGTGAATTAGTGGGTCAGCTGCGCCCAGGTACTGCGATTGATTTGAGATTTGAGCCCGACAGTGTTTGCGCGAAGGCATTTTTCAACATTGAATTTGCCGCACTAGGCGGCCAGTCAATTGAGGTGGCTGACTGGCAATGCGCTCGAGCGTCGGGGCTTTGATGCGTTGGTGGAGAAGCCAACGCGGATCCGGAACGGTGATGTCGCTTGCGGTTTTGTCGATCTCGGTGGGGCTCTTTGGTGCCACGCAAATTCTGGCGCAGCAGCTATATCAAAGTGAAAGATTGCAGGTGCTCGCCGATGAAATTGCACTAACCGCGGTCGATGCGCTCAGGAGTCTGACCATTGGGTATCCGTGTGAGTTGGCCGCTCAAATTGCGCAAGAAAATATGGTGAAACTTGACGAGTGTCGTATTGTCGGTTTCGAGGCATTCATATCTCTTCGGTCAGATCTTGTGGGTATAGTTCTAATCGCGAACGCGAGAGCAGGGCCAAGTTAGGCTCGAATGCGCATCTATATAAGGAGTAAACCTTGGCAACTAGCCAGAAACTGGTAATCGTTGAGTCGCCTGCTAAGGCGAAGACGATTTCTAAGTACCTCGGCGAGGACTACACGGTGTTGGCATCTGTAGGCCACATCCGTGACTTGGTTGACCCTAAAGACTTGCCGGCCGAAAAGAAAAAGGGCTCGCTCGGCAAGTTCTCGATTGACATTGAAAATGACTTCGAGCCCCACTACGCCATTTCTCCGGGCAAGAGCAAGACCGTTAGCGACCTCAAGAAGGCGCTTTCTGGCGCCGAGGAGCTCTATCTCGCAACAGATGAAGACCGCGAGGGTGAAGCCATCGCGTGGCACTTGCTTCAGGTATTGAAGCCAAAGGTTCCTGTAAAGCGCATGGTGTTCCACGAAATCACCAAAGAGGCGATTCAGTCGGCATTGGACCACACCCGTGCCGTGGATGAAAACCTGGTGCAGGCTCAAGAAACCCGCCGTGTGGTTGACCGCCTTTATGGCTATGAGGTTTCGCCGGTACTTTGGCGCAAGATCAACCGTGGTCTAAGCGCCGGCCGCGTTCAATCGCCAGCAATGCGTTTGGTAGTCGAGCGCGAGCGCGAGCGCATGGCTTTCGTCTCTGCCAGCTACAACGACGTTGAGGTAACCTTCGACCCACAAACTGCAGGTGAACCACAGTTCGTGGCCAAACTTCAGAGTGTCAACGGCAAGCGCATCGCGACCGGCCAGAGCTTTGACGACAACGGTAAACTAACCGCGGATGTTTTGCTGCTAGATGCTCAGGCA
>JBEGTK010000065.1:0-4871 GCA_041179445.1 Actinomycetota bacterium
TTTGATTGCCTCAATTGATCCAGCCGAGAAAGTGACCGGGTTAGTTAGCTTCAACAAAGCAATGTCATTCACCCCAGACCAGGAATCGTAGTCTGAATGCACTCGAACAGCCGAGATGGCTCGCGTTGCTTTGGCTGTGCTGCTCAAACGCGAGCTGCCAAGGTGAATCAAAAGTGAAGACGCAGCAACCGGTGAATCATATTCATCGACGACACAGTGAGCCGCGGTGATTATCCATTGGTTCGAAATGAGTGAACCGCCGCAAAAGAATCCGTCATAGGCGTTGCTAGCTGATTTGTCGGTAATAGCCACCTGCCAAGGGGCGTCTCCGATGCTCGCGGTTGTGCCACCATAGACAGCTGCGCCAATCTCACTTTGGATAGACACCGAGTGAGTTTCTTCTGCATTTGCGGCTGTCGGAACAACCAGGCCGAACACAAGTGCGCAGATAGAGATGACTGAGAATTTATTTTTAAAGTTTTTCACGTTGCCCCCAACCGATTTGAAATCTTGATTACAGCCTAGACGCTCAAGCCGACAACTTACACAAGAAACAATCAGTTTCAGAAGCTAGATTTGATGGTGAAAAGGTACGTTGGCGAACATATTCTTCGACACTAAACGCCTGTTCACGAAAGGTGGCGAGCTTTGATTAAAGGTAAGGGCTTCGCCGGCCTAGCCCTAAGCCTCGCCCTGATTTTGCCTTCGGCAGCGGCTGCGAACGCAACTGAAGTCACCGAGTCGGCTAAAAACTCCGCTGCCGCGAGCGCGCCTGCAACCAGCAGCAAACCAAATGATGAACTGGTTGTAACTTTGGCTTCTGATCTAACGTCAAGCACGAACGCATCAGAGATTTCAGAGGCGGTTGAAGCTGCATTGGCGAGCACCACCATCGATGCACTTAATTTGCCTAAGTTTGATCTCTCGATTGATGGAGCAATCGGCGTTCTCAAGTTTGCATCGGCTTTGTCTGCTGACGAAATGTCGGCAGTTCGAAAACAACTTTTGCCGCTGAGCCAAATTGATGCCGTGCAGCCAAATCTTGAATATCACGTTGACGAAATAGCCGCGACTTCTACTACCCAAAGTTCAGCTACCTGGGGAATCGACCGCATCGATGAAACCACAGCGACGCTCGATGGCACGTTTAGTTATGCCAACACCGGTCTTGGCGTCTATGTATATGTAGTCGACACGGGCATTACCAACCTCCCGGATGAATTCGACACACGGGTTCGAACCGGAATCGACATCGTAAACCCGGGCACCAGCGCCACCGACTGCGCTGGTCATGGAACCCACGTTGCTGGAACTATCGGAAGCAAAACCTACGGGGTTGCAAAGCAGGCATATTTGGTTCCAGTTAGAGTTCTTGACTGCCAGGGATCAGGTTCAACTTCGCAAATTGTTGCCGGCTTGAACTGGATTATTGACAACCACCCCGAGGGCAAGCCCGGTGTAGTAAATATGAGTCTCGGCGCTGACGGAACCGACGCTGCAATTGAAGCAGCTGTGGTTGATTTGTATGATGCCGGGCTAACTGTGGTGGCCGCATCTGGCAACGGAGATGCAAGTGGTAATGGCTTGAATGCCTGCAATTTCACGCCCGCTCGAGTTGAACAGGCCATAACTGTCAACGCCTCTACAAAACCATTCGCCGGGTACGAATCTGATGCAACTTTTTCAAACTATGGCGAGTGCACAGACATCTATGCCCCAGGTGTAGACATCACCTCGCTTTCAATGTCTGGTGCTCCAGCGCTGAGCAGTGGCACATCTATGGCAACACCGCATGTCTCTGGCGCGGTTGCTCTAATGCTTCAAGCACAGCCGGCTCTGACACCTGCGCAGGTGACGACAACGCTTTTGAACAATGCAACAAACGTCGATTTCGTGCGCGATAACCCGAGCGATGCCAAGAAATTTTTATACGTCAGCCCTACTGGCTTCACCAGTGCGGTCGGAGCTTTTCGTTGGCGATTATCGAACAACTTGACTATGCCCGTTGCTGACGGATACAACGAATCGGCAACCATCACCATCGAAAGCCCTTCGGCTCGAACGGTAAATTTCGAACTTAGAAACGCAGTCGACAACAGCGTCTATTTCAGTGCTCAAAATATTGTTCTTACTGCTGGCGAATCTGGTTATTCGGGTAACGTGACTGTGCCCGCTGTGAACTCAAGTTTGGTCACGCTAGGCGTCGGCTCGCACGCCTTCACAATTAGTGCGGTCGCTGGCGCGAGCGGCACCCTAACCGGCAGCCTCAAAGTCGGTTCGGGCAAGGTGACAAAGGTCGTGCTCAATGCTCTGAACTCGACCACGGTGTATCCGCTTGACGATGACCTGCGCGACACCGTTGATGTTCGAATTGCAACCACAGATGAAACCGGCACCCAGGTTGCAGCAAGCGGATCAGTATGGGCAAGTTGCTCTCCGAGCGGCACACCGGCAATCGCGTTCAATGGCACATCAACAACGCCAGCAGTCGTGACTTTCGATTTCAGCAGTTATGCCAAGGTTGCCTGTTACCTCAAGGCCTCAGCAACCACTGCCCTTGGGGTTAGCCAGACAACCAGCACTGCGAGCGCAAACTTATCTATCTTCTTGAAAGACACCGGCGTCTCTTCTATTGCAGTGCTCAGGTCGGTTCCAACGGTGTATCCAGTGATCGACAACTATCGCGACTCAGTCGATCTAACCGTGCACGTGATTACTACCCCAGACACTCCTATTCGAACCGGGGCGACAGCGACCATCAAGCTCGGCACAAAAGTGGTTAAGCGTTGGTCCATTCCCAACTCTGGTGACTTGAGCGTGACCTGGAACGGGCGCTACGGAACATCCGTGGTAGAAGGCACCTACGACTTTATTGTCAGCGCGAAAGGCACCGAGGGTGCCGGAGTCATCAAGTCAGTGCCGATTGTGGTTTCAAAAAAGAAGTTGAGCTGGACCAGCCTGACCAAGACCTACACCGCTGCCGAAATGTTCAGTCGTTACCGCGATAACGATTTATTTAGCCGCGGCCTTTGCAACACTTCGAACTCGACATTGATTTGCCAGTCATACGGCTCAGACCTAGACACCAGCGGAGACTACATAGGCATAACCTCTAGAGGTTCGGTGGCGGTTCCTAGCGCAGTGATTAGCTCTTATAAATTGGCGACCCCTAAAGTGCGTATGCAACTTGAAGAAATGGGTGATACCTACGGTTGCCGCTTGAGTGAATATGCCGCCGGTTGCACTACTTATGCAAATACCGCGGTTCTAAAAGCCACCGGATCGAGTCCCGCATTAAAGACACTTGCAAAGACCGGTTGGACTGCGACTAACTGGGCATCACTGGCCAGCAAACCGACCTCGGTTACCGGCTACATTAACGTGCATGAACTTGGTACCACCAAAACTCGCGGGGTAAAAGTTCAGTACTACTACGCAGTTTTGCAGTAGCTAATCTTTGGCTAAACCATTGCCTTCAGCACGCGATTGAACCTGCGCGCGAGTCTGGACTCGCTAAGTCTGGACTCATCAGGCACTTCAGAAACATCGTTGAGGCAGACTGTCAGGATTCTTCCTCGGTTTAAAAGCATATTGATGATTGCCAACAAACTGCCCTCGTCATTTATGGCGATGTATTTATAACCGCTGCCTCGAACCAGCTCGCCCCGGCCTGTTGCCCTGGCCGCTAAGTTGTGCAACCACTCAGGCAAGATGCCATCAGCTGTTCTGAACTTTGCAGTGCTAACAGCGTTCATGTCGACAACAAAGTCTTGCCACAATTCACGCATCACAGATCTTAAAAATGGGTGTGGCCCGTGTTCTGGCATGCCCTCTATGTTGGGCCATCCGTGTTCATCAGCGATGTCGATGGTCTTATAACGCGCGTTATAGATGACTTCGTCTTTAGCTAGTGAGTTTCGCTCTGGCATGGGTGTAGAGGTGTAGCGAAGCTGAACCCCATCTTGAGTGAACCAATCGCTGGCACTAGACGGTTTGGCTATAAATACATCGTCGTTGCAATACAAAAATCGCTCAGCCAGCCCATCGATTCGGTGCAGGTTGGCAGTGATGGCTCTTGAGCTGTAGGTCGGGCGATATTCAGCCGGGATGAACTCACTGTGATTAACCAACTTGATTTCGAAAGGCAGGTCAGGAGGCAAAGTTGAAAGATCTGGCTGCTGCTGATCGACAACAATAAATACGTTTCTGATGAACGGCGCATGTTCGGCAAGCATGGCAATTGATGCAGCAAGCTCACCAAATTGGCGAAAACGCGAGGTCGATACCGAGCTGGCATCACTCTGTTTGCTAGGCGCATGCTTGGCCCTACGAGCCTGCCATTCGGGGTCTTTGTCATCGACCCAAAGATAAACAGCATCAACGTCAAAATCACTAGTTAATGATGCTTGCGCCTTGGGTGCGCGGGCTCTCCCGATTGCCGCAGCTAAAGCAATGGCCGCTGCTTCAAATAACTCAACCTTGGCAGCCGAAAGAACTGCTGATCGAATTTTTGACTTCAGCGATGGCATTTTAGATTCCTGACCAGGTGGCTTTGCCGGCGAATTCATCCTTGGCAATTGTCGAAATCTCGGCGGCGCCTGCAGCACTGGCATCGCCCACAAGCACCACAGTTGCAGCCTTTACCTTTGGGCGACGAAGCGAAAGGTGCAACAGAGCTTCAGGTTCGATGACCTTTAGCACCTTGGATTGGACTTCGTCACCGGCAAGCAACATGACAACAGAGTCAAAGTCGACCTTGTGGCGAATCACTGGAGCTACCTTTGCGACTGGTCGAACATTAGAAATAGCGTGTACCAAGCCAACTCGCAGACCAGAATCGGTGGCGGTCTTGATTTCAGAAACAATCGACT
>JBEGTK010000066.1:0-4867 GCA_041179445.1 Actinomycetota bacterium
ATGGTTCGACCATTTATTGCAGCGCACGGATCACGAATTCGCAGCTTTGTTGATCGAATCGAGCGCGAAACTCTCGGCGAGAAGGTCGATGACAACCGCAAGCGCACGAAGCCAAACGCGCACGTTGCCTCAGAAGCTCTGTTCGAACGAGACGTAATGCTTCACCTCTCGACTCTCAACGTGAAGCACGAGCTGGTGTTGGCCGCATAACGGCGAAGCCGACGGGGCACCGCTGGGTTCGCACGCCGCGAACCATCGAATTACAAAAAATTTGTCAAAAACTATTTGAAGGATGTGATCGTCAATGAAAGTTGACTTCCGTTTTGAACACAAAGTGGTGAAGGCCAACACCACAAGTCCTATTGGCCTAATGATTGAGTGCACTGCACCGGCAACATCGCAGATTGCACCAACCACCGTTCGCGCATCTCAAGGTGTGGTCTTTGTTATCGACCGCTCTGGCTCAATGGGCAGCGGACGACTCGAACTCGTCAAGGCAACCATCCTTGATCTGCTCGGTCGCCTAAACCGCAACGACTATCTCTCAGTGGTCAGTTTCGATGACGAGGCCCGCGTCGAGGTTCCGATGCGCCGAATCGACGAGCACAACATCGCTGAGGTTCGCCGTCGCATCGCCGACCTGCGCCCTGGTGGCAGCACCAACCTTGAACTCGGATACCGCACAGGCATCGAGCAGGCAGCTGTCGCTGGCGTCGAAACCACGATCGTGCTGCTCTCTGATGGCCAGGCGAATGCCGGTGTCGTTGACCCTGCGCTGCTTGGTCAGCTGGCTGCTCAGGTAACCGAACACCTCATTCGCACATCGACCATCGGCATTGGCACCGGCTATGACGAGCGCATCCTTGATGCAATCGCTGTGGCAAGCAACGGCAACCACTTCGCTGCAATCGAAATCGGCGAGGCTGTCGACGGTCTAACCGCCGAGTTCGACGACCTTCTCAACAAGACGGCTTCGAACCTGAAGGTAAACATTCAGCTCGCACCGAAGTTCGCCGGGCAGGGTGCAAACATTCGCAAGGTGCAGTATCTTCGCGATTTCAGATATGTTGCAGGCAACGCTGTTGCGCTTCTCGGTGACATGTGTTCTGAAGAAGAGAAGAACTTTGTCTTCGAACTAACTCTCGGAGCTTCGCCAGACACCAACGGTGTTGCCGAATGTGCAGCGATTGTCGAAATCGAGTGGACAGATCTCGAGACCGGTGAGCTGCGCAAGGCAGGCACCGAGTTCTTTGTCGAGGTTGTGAACGCAAACGACTTTGTCGAACCAGCACACGACGAAGACGTTGTCGCAGAGCTTCGCTCGCTTCGCATTCAGGAGCAAAAAGAGCAGGCAATCGAGCTAATGCGTCAAGGTCGCGTAGCAGAGGCGCAAGCACTGATGGCGCAACTCGGCGCTGAGTATTCACAGATGCTCAACGAAATGCAGTTCATGAGTCAACGTTCACGCAGCCGCATGCAGAGCGACATGGAAGAAACCATGAGTTTCTCGATGATGGCTGATCAAGACGAGTTCATTAAGCGTGGCGTCGAGAACGTGAAGCGCGTTCGTTCGAACAAGCCTGACCCGAGAAAGAAGGGTGATGTCTAATGTGGATTTTTTCTGAAACCGGATTCGTCAGTGCCGTTCGCAAGAACAGCCGCCCAGATGTCATCACCGTTCGCGGGCGTGACCAAAAGTCACTCGAATCTCTAGCCGAGCTTGCTCAGGTTGAGATCGCGAAGTCGCCCTATGGCGATTACCCATACCGACTGTTTGTGGCACCCGAGGTTTTCACCGAATGGGTGAGCCTGGTTGCCATGAACGTCGACTATGACAACTTCAAGAGCCACGTGGCCCAAACCCGCGGCTATGACTATGCCCACGAACTTTCGCGGGTGTGGTCGGTCATGTTAGATACAGAGGACGCCGATGCAAGACCTATCTAAAGCGAAACCGCTCTTTGCGGCTTATGGCGAGTGCTTTCTCGACTGGAACCTGGGTGGGAGCTACGGCTCTCACCCAACCAATCCGGTTCGGGCGAAGCTCGCGATCGAGAAGCTAATCGAGCGCCTTGGCGCATCGATCGAGGTGCACGACCCAGCGGTCGACGCCGACATCAAGGCAGACAAGGCTGAGCTGGCCAAGGTGCACGACGAGAGTTACATCCATGCTGTTGTTGAGAACTATGTCGACGCACAGTGGGGCCACGAGCCGAGCAGGCCTGTCGCGATGGCCGGTTTGGCCATGTTTCGCGCTACCGTGCGGGCTGTGCGCGCTTTGCTACACGGCGAGGCACGCGTTGCGTTCAACCCGCAGGGCGCTAAGCACCACGCCCAGCGCGATCACTCGAGTGGTTTTTGCGTTTTCAACGACATGGCTTGGGCAGCTCTTGAATTCAAGGATGCCGGGCTGCGCCCGCTTTATCTCGACTGGGACATCCATGCCGGTGACGGTGTTTATGAACTGCTGCGCAAAACCGATATTCCTACCCTGAGCATTCACAACGGGGCTATTTATCCGGGAAATTCGAAAATGCAAGACATGGCTCGAAGCCGCGCTGGTGAGCGCTATGCACTGCATCAGGTCGATGAGCACGCGTACAACTGGAATATCACGACGACAGATGGCGACGAGGCGTTCAAGTGGGCGATTGACGAAGCCGCCGAGGTAATCGACGGCTATGCGCCAAACGTGATCTTGCTTGCTGCCGGGGCAGACGGGCATGAGGGTTCGAACAACCTTGGCCTGCAGAACCGCTACAGCTATGCGGGGTTCGAGTATGCAGCCGACGCGGTTGCCGCGCTCGCCGAGAAACACAACGCACGTGTGCTCATCGGAGGTGCGGGCGGTTACCAGCCACTCGACCACACCCCTGAGATCTGGGCTCGCGTTGTAGCGCGCATTTATAACAGGGTTTCTGCATAAATGTCGGTGGGTGCCCATACGGTTCTAAATGGAAAGGAGAAGCCATGTTGTTTCTAACCGAAAATGACTTCGTTGACGTGGTCAAAGAACAGCAGTTCAAAGACGTAGTTACTGTGAGCGCAAGCTCAGCTCTGACGCTTGCTCGCTTTCGCCGCTATAGCGAAGGCAAGATCATCGTTAATCCAGAAAACATGGCTTTTCCGTTCATGGTGCACGTCTCAACGAGTGACGCTGCGCACTTGATCAAGAGCAGCCGCGTTTATGCTGCCGACAAAGTCGCCAACATTTCTCCAGAGCCAGTTGCATATTGCTACCGCGGTTTTGAACGTGAAACTGAAAATCCAACCTGGGGCTATTGCTGGCCAAACGAAGTCGATGATGTTTACTACTCACTCGATGACCTCGAAGATGTCAGTTTCTATCCATTATTTGAAATTCCAAAGGAGTTGCAAAATGACTAAAGAACCCAAGATCATCAAGCACAACCAAGAGCTTCCTCGCGAAGTAGCGTTTGAATTCTTCAATATGAAAAGCGTGCAAAAGCGCGATGACTACATGCGCTTCTTGCGCCGTGCTGGCTGGACACTCGAAGCTATTGGAGAGTCTTCGCAACTAACTCGCGAACGAGTTCGACAAATCACTAGCGCTCCCTTATCGGGACAATATCTCTCGGTTGATTTTGAAATTCCAAACCCGCCAACCTATCCGGTAAAAGAAGTTAAGCGTTCGCCAGCTCCATCCGAGTCGGTGCTTCGTCGGCTCAAAGAACTCAAACCGCTTGCCGAACAGGTTCGCGGCAAAGGTCGCAAATTTCGCGCCGAAGCAGAGGAATATGTTCGCCTGATTGCGCACTGTGTGAATGTCGAAAATGTGACACTCTATCGCCTGGCCAAAGACCTAGGCGTCACCCACGGTGGGCTTGCTCACCGTTTGGTTCGCTACGGATACAAGTCCAGCCCCAATGGTCGCAGCAAGTGCTTGCAGCCTGTGCTTCTAGAAAACCGAGCCCGCTACTAAGGAGTAAACATGGCTAGTCACAAACCTTATGAAATCGCACAAGAAGAGCCGTTTGCAATTTCACGTTCAAAGATCGAAAACTTTGTGCAGTGCCCGCGTTGCTTCGTTCTCGATCGCCGACACAAGGTCGCGGTTCCAAGCGGCCCATCGTTCACTCTGAACACCGCAGTCGACACTCTGCTCAAGAAAGAGTTCGATCGTCACCGCGAAGCCGGAACAGTTCACCCAGTTCTGCAAGAGCTGGGTTGCGATCTTGTGCCGCTGAAAAACGCGAACATGGACATGTGGCGTCATAACTTCAAGGGTGTGCGCTACCTTCACGAACCAACCAACCTCGAGGTCTTTGGTGCAGTAGATGACCTGTGGGCCAACGCCGATGGTGAGATTGTGGTCATCGACTACAAAAGCACAGCTAAGGCCACTCCGGTTGAAGAGCTCGGCACCGAACGCTGGCACGATGCATACCGTCGCCAAATCGAGGTTTACCAGTGGTTGCTTCGTCAACTTGGTTACAAGGTGAGCAGCACCGGCTATTGGCTCTATGAAACGGCGCGCAACACTGCAGACAATTTCGATCAAAAGCTCGAATTCGACGCTCGCCTAATCGCACACGAGGGCAACACCGAGTGGGTTGAATCAACCTTGTATCGAATCAAAGACGCCCTTGACGGCGAAGGGCTACCTTGGTCTAGCGACAACTGCGAGGTTTGCAAGTTCTTCGATGCACGAGCATATGCAACCAGCACGCAGGGCGAAGAGATCTACCCGCACTGCTTCGTCTGTGGCGAGGTCAAGAAAGAGGCTCGCTATGGCATGCCATCGGGGCCGGTTGATGAGAGTCGAGTAGTTCTCATGGGGTGCGTCATTGTTCCTGGCGAAGTTCGCCCAGATTGGCTCTGCACAAATTGCGAAAGCAAGAATGAC
>JBEGTK010000067.1:0-4851 GCA_041179445.1 Actinomycetota bacterium
AGCCAGGTAGTGAGCAACACCAGAGGTTGTGTTGTGGGTGCGTGCACCACCGAGTTCTTCCATGCCGACGTCTTCGCCGGTAACGGATTTGATTACATCTGGCCCGGTAACGAACATGTTCGAGGTCTTGTCGACCATGATTACAAAGTCGGTCAGAGCCGGCGAGTAAACCGCACCACCGGCGGCAGGGCCCATGATGATTGAGATCTGCGGAATCACACCTGATGCCATGGTGTTGCGCTTGAAGATTTCACCGTATTTGCCGAGTGCGATAACGCCCTCTTGAATTCGAGCGCCACCAGAGTCAAGAATTCCGATCATCGGAACACCGGTCGCGATTGCGAGATCCATGATCTTGATGATTTTGTTTCCGGCGGTCTCGCCGAGCGAACCACCGAAGATGGTGAAGTCCTGAGAAAAGAGTGCAACCTGTCGACCGTTGATGGTTCCGACACCTGTTACAACGGCGTCACCGTATGGGCGGTTTTTATCCATGCCAAAGGCAGTCGAGCGGTGACGAACGAACTCGTCTAGCTCTACAAACGAACCTTCGTCGAGCAACAGCTCGATGCGCTCGCGGGCAGTCTTCTTGCCCTTTGCGTGCTGCTTCTCTACGGCGGCCTCGCCACTTGCGTGAACTGCCTCGTAATAACGGTTCTTTAGGTCTTGAAGTTTGCCTGCTGTGGTCGAAAGATCTTCGACTGGCTTTGGGGCTTCGTGGGTCATAAAAGCAACCCTAGCCGTTGAAAACCCCCGTTCTTTTGAAGAAGTCAAACAATGAAAAGCGGCAAATCGTTGTGAAAACCTACAGCCGCTAGCCTGTAGGCATGGATTTTGAAAAATCGGCAAAAGTCGCCTCACGCCTCGAATCGGTGGCATCAACCGAATCGACGAACACCGACCTAATTGCGGCTGCCACCGGCCAGGCAGCAGAGTGGCCAGACTTCTCGGTGCTGGTAACCGCGGAGCAAACCGCAGGCCGAGGCCGATCTGGTCGAGAGTGGCAGGCACCGGCCGGCAGCTCGCTTTTCGTCACGGTTTTGCTGCGGCCGACCGGCGTCGCTGCAACCCAGTTCTCGTGGTTGCCGCTAATTGCCGGCCTAGCAATGTCAAACGCGATCTCGGGGTTCGCCGGTTCAACCCGGGCCATGGTCAAATGGCCAAACGACGTATTGATTGCAGATAAGAAGGTCTGCGGAGTCTTGAGCGAGCTGCTTAGCGACCTAAGCGGGGTAGTGGTCGGTGCCGGAGTGAATGTTTTTCAAAGCGAGGAGCAACTGCCAGTGCCAACCGCAACTTCGCTTGCCATCGAATCAATCGATGTTGGTTCACTAGATGAGTTGCTGGCCGCATTTCTAACCAATCTGAAACGCAACTACGAAGAATTCATAGCGCTCGCGGGTGAAGTTGATGGCTCAGAATTGCACGCTGCGATTAATGCAGCTTGCTCTTCAATCGGCAGAGATGTTCGGGTGGTTTTGCCAGGTGAAGCAGAGTTCGTGGGCCACGGCGTAGAGATCGATTCACTTGGCAGGCTTGTGGTTCAAAACGATAAAGAAACACGAGCGGTTTCAGTCGGCGATATCGTGCACCTAAGACACAATTAGTGCGTGGCATTTCAAGAAGAACAACTTATCGCTCGCGTTCGTCAAAGTTGGTGGCGTCTGCTGCCAGCGCTGCTCGCATTGTTTCTTGCTGCAGCGATTTTTAGCTACGTCAATAATCGCGTGGTTGAACAATGGCTCATCTATGTTGTCTATTCGATTGCTGGCGTGTTGGCATTCTTCTTTTGGTTAATTCCAATAGTGCGTCACCTCAACTTCTATGTTGAACTGACTACTTCGAGATTGGTTGTTCGCGACGGACTATTTGGTCAGAAGTCGGTCGAAGTTTCGCTTGGTGACATCAGCTCGGTCGAGATCGGTCGTGGTCGCGTGATTGCAATCTCGCGTCGAGACGCAGAACCAATCACGATCAAGCCAATTGCGAGTTCAAAGACCTTTGTCAAAGAACTTCGCGCGGCAGCCAAACTCTAGACGGTGGCTTTGGCGTTGGCGTTGGCGTTGGCGTTGGCCTTGGCCGCGCGATAAGCGAGAATAGAGGCATGAGTTCTCTTCGGGTTGGCGCAATTGGCGGTGGGCAGCTAGCCCGCATGATGACGCCACCGGCCATCGAACTCGGCCTTGAATTCAAGGTTTTGGCTGAGTCTCAGGGCTCCTCGGCCGCTCTGGCTGCGACTCAGGTGGGCGACTACAACCAAATCGATGTTGTCGCAGAATTTGCAAAGACCGTCGATGTAATCACTTTTGATCACGAGCATGTTCCGCTGACAGTTCTCGAAACTCTCGAAGCCAGCGGGGTTTCGGTTCAGCCACCTTCTCAGGCACTCGCGTTTGCGCAAAACAAATTGCACATGCGCCAGCGATTGTCGTTGCTCGGTCTGCCGATGCCAGCCTGGAGCGAAATCAAGACCGCCGAAAAACTTGATGCATTTATCGAGCAACAAGACGGTGTTGCAATTTTGAAGACCCCAATTGGCGGCTACGACGGCAAGGGCGTGCGCGTCGTGAGATCTTCTGCAGATGCCAGCGACTGGTTGCAAAACATCGAGAATTTTGGTGGCTCGCTGCTCGCAGAAGAAAGAGTTGACTTCGTTCGAGAACTTGCACAACTGAGTGTTCGCAGCACGAATGCAGAATTTGCTGCTTGGCCGCTTGTCGAAACTCAGCAGGTCGACGGTGTCTGCTCTGTAGTCATAGCGCCTGCACCAAGATCGACTGGGGCTTTGCTCGAGCGAACTTCTGAAATTGCAAGAACGATTGCAGATGATCTCGGTGTCACCGGTGTGCTCGCGGTCGAAATGTTCGAGGCACGCGACGGTCGAATCTTGATTAACGAATTGGCGATGCGCCCGCACAACTCGGGGCACTTCACAATCGAGGGCTCGGTCACCTCGCAGTTTGAACAGCACCTTCGTGCAGTTCTCGGGCTGCCGTTGGGGTCAACCGAAATGCGCGAGGACTACGCCGTGATGGTGAATCTTCTTGGTGTCGATGAAAACAACACCTTCGTTGAGCATTTCGACAAGGCGATGGCTCGCCACAAGACTGCGAAATTGCACACCTATGGCAAAGCCGCTCGCCGCGGGCGCAAGATGGGCCACGTCACCGTGGTTTCAGACAACCTCGATTTCGCGATTGCCGAAGCAAAAGGCGCTGCAGCCGTTTTGCTCCAAGGCATCTAGCCCCTCTGCGCTTAAAATCGAAGGGTTCGCGCGAAAAGGAGCCCTCATGTCAGACCAACCGCTAATTGGCGTCGTCATGGGCTCAGACTCTGACTGGTCGGTCATGTCAGACGCCGTTCAGGCACTCAAAGACTTCGGCATCGAGGCCGAGGTTGAGGTTCTCTCGGCTCACCGCACTCCCGAGCGCATGATCGAGTGGGGCAAGGCGGCTGCGGGTCGTGGCCTCAAGGTGATCATTGCCGGAGCTGGCGGAGCTGCTCACTTGCCAGGCATGCTCGCCTCGGTAACCACGCTGCCAGTTATCGGCGTTCCGGTTGCATTGGCAAAACTTGACGGCATGGATTCACTGCTCTCTATCGTGCAAATGCCAGCCGGAATTCCGGTTGCCACCGTTTCAATCAATGGTGCAAAGAACGCTGGAATTTTGGCGGCACGCATGCTCGGTGCATTTGACACCACGCTTGCCGAGAAGCTAGCCGCTTATACCGAGACTCTCAAAGAGCAGGTCGCCGAGAAGAATGCGAAGTTAAAATCGCAACTCTAAATCGCTCGCCAAGAAATTCTGCGACGACAGCAACGTCGTCGCGCTCACCGTTTAAGAACGTTGACCGTGCCACTCCTGAACAAATGCGCAAGCGCGCTTGGTGGCTAATCGTTTTGACTTTAATCGTGCCCGGATCTGCTCAGCTAGTTGCCGGCAATCGCAAACTCGCACGAATTGGAATTACTGCGACATTAGTTTTTTGGGCGCTCGCTCTGCTCGCGATAGTCATCGGTTTAATCAATCGCAGCTGGCTGGTTGCTATCGTCACGATGCCAATTTTGGTTGGGTTTCTGGCGCTCGTGCTATTCGGCTATGCAATTGTCTTCGCCGTGTTGGCCCTCGACACCTTGCGACTCATGCGTCTCGGCCGGCTCTATAGCCGTGACCGCTGGATAGCCCTTGCGGGGCTAGTTACCGCGGCAGTGCTGGGAACCAGCGCTATCTCGTGGGCCGGAAATACTGCCGGCGTATCGTCGGGAGCGATTGGTTCGATTTTCAACCAGGGCGGTTTCACTTCGCCTTCAAACGGTCGTTACAACATTCTTTTGCTCGGTGGTGACTCTGGCAAAGATCGCTTTGGAATTCGCCCAGACAGCATCGCGGTGTTGAGCATTGATGCAACAACAGGCAAGACTGTGAACATCGGAATTCCGCGCAACATGCAGCGCGTGAGTTTCTCTGAGGGTTCGCCGATGTTGACTGTTTACCCGAACGGCTGGAACTGTGGTGTCGACTGTTTGATCAATGCGATCTACAAAGACGTCACCGACAATCACGCAGATCTCTACCCTGATGCAGAGAAGCACGGTTCAACCCCTGGCATCGAAGCAACTCGTGATGCTGCCGAATGGGTCACCGGTCTCGAGATTCAGTCTTATGTCTTGATCGACATGGCCTCGTTCGCTTCCCGCCGTGTTCCCGCGTGGCACGCTCTGGGTACCGTGTTTCAGGAGGATGTGACCACGGAGGAAATGCTGCGACTCGCGCACCTCAACGATTGGGACGTTCGTCTTGAGGACATTATCCTCCCTGCGCGTAGCGATGTCAATTACTACGCTACCGT
>JBEGTK010000068.1:0-4825 GCA_041179445.1 Actinomycetota bacterium
ACTGATCGATGGTCACGGAAACTTCGGAAGCCTAGACGATGGCCCTGCGGCCGCTAGGTACACAGAGGCTCGACTTTCAAGTGCGGCTTTGCTCATGAACGACGGTCTTGACGAAGACGTTGTTGACTTCAAGCCAAACTACGATGCTCAACTCACCGAGCCAGAGGTGCTTCCGGCTGCGTTTCCGAACCTTTTAGTAAACGGCTCTTCTGGAATCGCCGTTGGTATGGCAACCAACATGCCTCCGCACAACCTTCGCGAGGTAGTCGCAGCAGCGATTCACCTCTTGGCTAACCCAGATGCAACCACCAAGCAACTGATGAAGTTTGTTCCTGGGCCAGATCTGCCAAACGGTGGCATCATCATGGGCCTAGATGGCGTCAAAGACGCTTACGAAACCGGCAAAGGTTCATTCAAGACTCGAGCCCGCGTATCGGTCGAGAGCGTCTCAGCGCGCAAGCTTGGCTTGGTCGTAACCGAGCTGCCATATCTTGTTGGCCCTGAGAAAGTGATCGAGAAAATCAAGGATGGCGTGAATGCCAAGAAGCTCCTAGGCATTGCCGACGTCACTGACCTAACCGACCGAACCAACGGCCTGAAGCTGGTTATCGAACTCAAAACCGGATTCGACCCACAAGTCGTTCTAGACCTTCTTTACCGTTTCACACCAATGGAAGATTCATTCGGCATCAACAACGTCGCTCTTGTTGACGGCAGACCAGCAACTCTTGGTTTAAAAGACATGCTGAGCGTCTATCTGACTCACCGAATTGACGTTATTCGACGCCGCACAGCGAACCGATTGGGCAAGCGAGAGGCAAGACTTCACCTTATCGAGGGCTTGTTGATTGCCGTTCTGAACATCGATGAAGTAATCCAGGTAATTCGCACGAGCGATGAAGTCGAAGAAGCGCGAACCAAACTGCGCCAAGTTTTCGATCTGTCTGAGTTGCAAGCCGAATATATTCTTGAGCTACGCCTGCGACGTCTAACCAAGTTCTCGCAGATCGAACTTGAAACCGAGAAGAAGCAGTTGCTGGCTGAAATCAAGGAACTCAAGCGAATTCTCTCTACAAAAGAGGCGCTGAACGAGGTTGTTTCAAACGAGCTAACAGAAGTCGCAGAGAAATATGGTGACGCTCGCAGAACCACTTTGATCTCAGAGTTCGAAGAGATCAAACCTGTAGCGGTTTCAAAGATTGCAGGCATGGATGCCCAACTGGCTGACTCCCCTAGCATTGTTCGCGTTACAACAAGCGGTCTAATTTCACGCATTGATACCGACGAGATGGCTGTCGTTGTCGGTTCAAAGCGAAAGAGGCACGACGCTGTTGCGAATCGAATCAAGACCTCAACTCGAAGCGACATAGGATTTGTGACCAGTACCGGGCGAATCGTTCGAGTTCACGTGGCAGACATTCCGGCCGTAGCCGACCCAACAGATCTTGCCAGCGGAGCAAAGGCTTCAGACTTCTTGGCTCTTGGCAAAAAGGAACGCCTGCTGCACGCATTTGAACTTAGCGAAACCGCTGAGCTTGCAATCGGAACCAAGTTTGGAACCGTCAAACGAGTGTCGCCTGAATGGCCGGCCAAGAATGAATTCGAAACCATTGCCTTGAAGGCTGGCGATGAACTCGTCGGTGCATGCAATGCTAACGATTCGCAAGAATTCATCTTCGTGACAAACGATGCGCAACTGCTTCGATTCAAAGTTGATGCCGTTCGACCTCAGGGTCGCGGCGCAGCTGGCGTTGCCGGAATCAATCTTTCAAAAGATGCGCATGCAATCTATTTCAATGCCGTTAGCCCAGAATCTGTTGTGGTCACCGCGGCTAATAATTCGAGCGCCCTTGCTGGAACCGATTCGGGTAGCGCGAAAGTTAGTGAACTTTCGGAGTTTCCGGCGAAGGGCCGCGCAACCGGTGGCGTGAGAGCTCAAAAGTTCATTAGAAACGAAGACCAGCTGTATTTCGCCTGGGTTGGCCCAGCAGACGCGCTCGTGGCCACCGTTGACGGAAAGCCAATTGACCTAGATCTCGAGCTATCAAAGCGTGACGCCAGCGGATCAAAGATTTCTAGCTCAATTGGAGCGGTAGGCACTGCCTAGTCAACATTGATGAACAGCAATCAAGCTGTTTGTTTAGGCGTCGATTCTTTCGCGTTCGAAGCTGTCTGCCGAGTCAACGATGAAATCTCGTCTCGGCGCAACTTCATTGCCCATCAGTAGTTCAAAAGTCTTCTCTGCAAATTCGGCATCGAGAATGTTCACTCGACGAAGTGTGCGTCTTGATCTATCCATGGTTGTCTCAGCCAACTGATCTGCATCCATTTCGCCCAAGCCCTTATAGCGCTGAATTGGCTCTTTATAGCGTTTGCCGGCCTTCTCAAGCTTCGTGAGCAGATTCTCAAGCTCAGCCTGCGAGTAGGTGTAAATCACTTCATTTGCCTTGCTGCCGTGGTTTATGACCTCAACACGGTGAAGCGGCGGCACGGCAGCATAAACGCGACCATCTTCGAGAAGTGGCTTCATGTAGCGATAGATCAGGGTTAGCAGCAATGTTCGAATGTGCGCACCATCGACGTCGGCATCGCTCATCAAAATGACTTTTCCGTAGCGAGCCATTTCGATGTCGAAAGATCGGCCAGAGCCAGCGCCAATTACCTGGATGATAGACGCGCACTCAGTGTTAGAAAGCATGTCTGAAACAGAAGCCTTCTGAACGTTCAAGATCTTTCCGCGAATTGGCAAAAGAGCTTGGTACTCACTGTTGCGAGCTAGCTTGGCTGTGCCAAGAGCCGAGTCACCCTCAACGATGAAGAGTTCACTAACGAGAGTCTCTGAAGTGCGGCAGTCGACCAACTTGCTTGGCAGAGATGAACTCTCGAGCGCGTTTTTGCGACGCTGGGTTTCTTTGTGCGCGCGGGCCGAAACTCGAGACTTCATCTCGGCGACAATCTTTTCTAGAAGAAGAGCCGATTGAGCCTTGTCGTCGCGTTTTGAACTGTTGAATCGCTCGTTTAGTGTCTTCGTGATGACGTTAGAGACGATGTTCTTTACGGCAGGCGTGCCGAGAACCTCTTTGGTCTGGCCCTCGAACTGAGGCTCTGCAAGACGTACCGTTACGACTGCCGTGAGACCGCTGAGAATATCTTCTTTCTCAACCTTGTCGTTTCCAACTTTTAGCTTGCGAGAGTTGCTTTCGATGTGACCGCGAAGGGTCTTCAGAAGCGCCTGTTCGAAACCTGCGATGTGAGAGCCACCCTTAGGCGTCGCAATGATGTTTACGAATGACTTGATCTCGGTGTCATAACCGGTTCCCCAGCGAACTGCGATGTCTACCTCACAGTTGCGAGAAACCTCGCGGCTGACCATGTTGCCATCTTCGCCGAGCACCGGAATAGTCTCTGTAAAGTCGCCGCTGCCAGACAGACGCCAAGTCGATGTGAGCGCAGCATCTTTTGCAAGGTAGTTCGCGAATTCGACGATGCCGCCGGCGAATTTGAATTCCTGTTTCTCAGATTTTCCAGAACGCTGGTCATCAATGTTGATGCCTAGACCAGGCACCAAGAAAGCTGTCTGTCGGGCGCGATCGGTCAAATCTGCCATGCTGAAATTGGCGTCTTTGATAAAGATTTGCGGGTCAGACCAGTAGCGAACACGTGTTCCAGTTGTGTTCTTCGCAACCTTGCCAACT
The DNA here is from genome assembly GCA_041179445.1 of Actinomycetota bacterium. Classification (GTDB taxonomy): domain Bacteria; phylum Actinomycetota; class Actinomycetes; order Actinomycetales; family Microbacteriaceae; genus Rhodoluna. The sequence goes on from JBEGTK010000068.1 coordinate 3,696, forward strand.
TCTCGAAGAATCGATCCGTCTTCAAAAGGTTTGAACGGGTTGTTTGGCTTGATGCCTTTAGAGTCGTCAAAAATGCCTGGCTCGCCTCGTCTGAACGACATGGCATAGGTCTTGCCGTCACGATCGACCTCGACGTCGAGGCGCTCCGAGAGCGCGTTGACAACAGAAGCACCAACACCATGCAAACCACCAGAGGCAGCGTAAGAACCCGAGCCGAACTTTCCACCGGCGTGCAACTTGGTGAAAACAACCTCGACACCTGAGAGGCCAGTTTTTGGTTCTATGTCGACGGGAATTCCTCGAGCCTTATCACGAACCTCCACGCTCGAATCTTTATGCAAGACGATCGAAATGTCGTTGCCATGACCAGCAAGCGCTTCGTCAACAGAGTTGTCAATGATTTCCCAGAGGCAGTGCATGAGCCCGCGTGAATCGGTGGAACCGATGTACATTCCTGGGCGCTTGCGAACGGCCTCGAGACCCTCTAGAACCGAGAGATGGCGGGCTGAATATTCGCTCTTAGACACTCGGCAATGCTACCTGCGACGTGCTTCGAAGCCCTGGATTTACACGGCACGCGAAAAATTCTCTGTTAGCGAAATCGAGTGTCAATGGGACTGTTTTGTCGCATGTCTGTGTTGAGATAGATGCACCGGAAGGAATTTACATGCAATCAACTGAAATCGAACAAGAGCCAGAAGAAGTTACCGAACTGACCGCTGCAGATCGCTGCGATGAGTGCGGAGCTCAGGCTTACATTCGAGTTGAGCTAGCTACCGGTGAACTCTTGTTCTGTGGCCACCACGGCAACGAAAAGCGCGAAGCACTTGAGCCAATCGCTCTCAACTGGCACGACGAAACCGAGAAGCTACTCTCGCGCTAATTCTCTTGCGAGTTCGCTTGCTTCGCTTGCAAACTTCGCCACCTGATCGAATTTCTCGACATGTAGCGTTTGGACCAATTCAGGTTTTGCAGCTAAGAACTTCTCAATAATCTCGTCTGCTAGCCAAACGTTCTTGGCCAAGACTGGCCCGTGCAGCAGCGTGCCAATCAGATTTTCGAAACGCGCAAATGGCTCTAATTCAAGATCACTGTTCAGGTAACCGACAACACTCTGGTCACCGTGCGCG
>JBEGTK010000069.1:0-4806 GCA_041179445.1 Actinomycetota bacterium
ACGCACGTGCTTCGTGGGGAAGACCTATTGTCTTCAACACCACGACAGATCGCTCTTTACAACGCAATGTATGAAGCGGGAATTACCAAGTTCATTCCACAGTTTGGGCACCTGCCATTCGTCATGGGTGAGGGTAACAAGAAGCTTTCTAAGCGCGACCCAGAGAGCAACCTGTTCCACCACCGCGATCGTGGATTCATTCCGGAAGGTTTGCTCAACTACCTAGCTCTTTTGGGTTGGGGTTTCTCTGCAGACCGCGATGTGTTCTCGCTTGACGAATTCGTGGCAGCGTTTGACATTGCCAACGTGAACCCAAACCCCGCTCGCTTCGATCAGAAGAAGGCCGATGCGATTAACGCATCGCAGATTCGTTTGCTCGCAGATGATGTGACTAGCGTTCGAAAAGGCCTTCGCACTGCCACTGACGGCTACAACGCAATGACAAAGCGCATGAACAGTACGTTTATCGACGCCGCTCGCAAAGTAGGCGAGAATCCAGCGCTAGCGCAATCAGCCTCTGGCATGGAGTCTCCAGTAGAGCTCGATGTTCAACTGAACGACCTGACCGCTTCTGAATACAAGGCACTTCCTGAGGCAGAAGAGAACTAGACCCCAGTTCTTGCACCGCTGAATGCCCCAGAAATGGGGCATTTTGCCTTTTCAGGCTGCCTCGCTTCGACACAGAACAAAGGTGGCACTTCGTTATAATCGAAAAAGCACGGCTTACAACGTAGTTTGCTGATTTCTCGCCCCACATCGCTGAGGGGCATTTTTTATGAAAGCACTATAGGGAGTTCCATGTCTGGTCACACCAACGGGTCGCCGATTGTCACACTGACACCAGCGCCAACCCTAGACCGCACCTACTTCGTGACCAACCTTCACTCAGGTGCCGTGAACCGTGCCGACGCAGTTGGCGAAGAGCTAGCCGGAAAAGGCATCAACGTTTCACGCGGACTTCACCTCGCTGGCATCAGCGCACCGGGCATTGTTCCAATCGGCAACTCAGACCCAGGCGTTCTAGTTCGCACCGGATCAGCAGAATTTCTAACCCCACTTTGGGTCGACGGAACCCTGCGCGTTTCAACCACAATTCTTGAACACGGCGGAACCACAACCAAGGTCAATGAAACTCCTCGCCCACTCAGTCACGAAGACTGGAACGCAATTGTCGAACTAACCGAAAAGACCGTTCGCGAAAGCGGCGCAAAGTGGTTGGTCGTTGCAGGAGCACTGCCTACTTATAAAGAGTCTGGCGAATACGTGAGCCTCAAGCCGATCTTCGACCGCATGAAGGCACTCGGTGTCAAAGTTGCACTCGACACCTCAGGTGAGCCACTTTCATATTGGGCACACGAGGGTTGCGCAACTCTCATGAAGCCAAACGCAGAAGAACTCGCGTTCATCGTTGGGCGCAACCTAACCACTCTTGGCGATGTCGTTTCGGCAGCTCGCGAAGTTAACGGTTATGGCGTTGAAGTTGTTCTCGCAAGCCTCGGCGGCGACGGCATGGTTGCCGTAACCAAAGATCACGTATGGTCTGCTCGCACAGCACCTGTAAAGGTGATCAACACCGTTGGTGCCGGCGACGCAACTTTGGCTGGCTTCTTGTCAGCAGTGGTCAGCAACCCAATCGCTGACGGCGAAGATGACTATGGCGTTGGCTATGACATTCCTCTCGGCGTAAAGACCGCTGTTCAGTGGGGCGCAATGGCCGTAACCCAGCCGACCTCGGGTTTGACCGCTGTTGAACCACTTCCAGAAGGCTTCTTGAACTACACACCAGACCTAAGCACCCTGCTCGACGAGCCTGCCGTCGGCAAGCCTCACTAATCGAGACCGCTCATGGCTGACCTCACTCTGAAGTTTTCGGGTGAGGTTATCTATTGGCGCGGGCCTGCGCCGTTTCACTTCGTGGCCGTGCCCGAAGCCCAAGCCCTCAAGATCAAGTCAGAAGCCTCTCGCCTAACATATGGCTGGGGCGTGATTCCGGTGACCGGCAAAATCGGCAAGGTCGAATTCACAACATCGTTGTTTCCGAAAAACGGTGGCTACCTGGTGCCAATCAAGAACGTAGTTCGCCTGCCCGAAGAAATCGAAGTTGGCGACGTAATCAACATCACACTCAAACTCGGATAAGAAGCCGTTTTTAGCGTTAAATGTTCACCTTGAGTTGCACTTTTTGACTGCAAAAAGTGTGCCTCAGCGGAGTGCCGCAAAGTGATTGTCATGAGCGTTACGGAGAGGCTTAGATGCAATTAGTTTTCTAGCTCGACGCGCACGTCGAGAATGTGACCTTCGTCGAGGTCGCTGTCTAGCAGGAATGTCTGAACCTCAAGACCATCATCGCCTTCACGAATTCCGCGAACGAGCAAACCGTCGGTAACACCGGTGAGCACGAATATAAAGCGCTCGCCCCAAACCATGTCGTTTAGTTCGAGTTTCTTTTCGAGGTCATAGCCTGCGTCGAGCGCGCGCTCGAGTTCATCAGGGTTGCTAGGAGCAAGCCGACCCTGCATGTGACCACCGAGAATTTGCACTGCGCAAGCAGTGACGATTCCCTCTGGGCAACCGCCAACACCAATCAACATATCGATGCCGCTATCACCGGTGGCCGCTGCAACTGCCATTGCAACATCGCCCTCGTCAAAACTCACCCAGGTTGCACCACTTGCCTCGACCTCGGCAATCACATCTCTATTGCGATCTTTGTTAATCACAGCAACACGCAAATCGGTGACGGCAATTTCTTTTGCGGCCGCCAGCGCGATGATGTTCTCTGTCGGAGTCATGTCGATATCGCAAACGCCAATGCCCGCTGCATCGGTGACCAGCTTCTTCATGTAATAAACGTCTTTGCAGTCGAGCATCTTGCCACGTTCGGCAGCTGCGATGACAGACACTGCCCCTTCGACACCTTCGGCCGCGAGCGCGGTTCCGTCGATCGGGTCTACGGCGATGTCCCACTCTGGGCGCATGCCAGCGCCAACTAGCTCTCCGTTGAACAGCATCGGAGCCTCGTCTTTTTCGCCCTCGCCGATAATGACGATGCCACCGAAGTCTGCGGTCTTGAGCGATGAGCGCATCGCGTTGACCGCCGCCTCATCAACGCCAAACTTGTCGCCAGAGCCAACAAGTGGCCAAGCACCCGCCGCGGCAGCTACGGCAGCGGCAAACATATCCAGGGTCGGTTGGCCAACGTCGTTGAGTTTCATGAGGCAAACCTAGTCGCTTAGCCACTAACCTTGAAGCAATCCCAATGACGCTTTTAGGAGTTCGGCCATGCCTGTAGCAAGCCCAGACCAATACCTCGAGATGCTCGACCGTGCAAAGAACCACGGATTCGCCTATCCGGCAATCAACGTTTCAAGCTCACAGACCTTGAACGCAGCACTCGCTGGCCTTCAGGCAGCAGGCTCAGACGGCATCATTCAGGTGACTACCGGTGGCGGCGACTACTGGTCAGGCCCAACCATCAAGAACATGGCTTCGGGTGCTGCAGCAATGGCTGCTTTCGCTCGCGAAGTTGCCAAGAACTATGGCATCACCATCGCGCTACACACCGACCACTGCGCAAAAGACCAGCTCGACAAGTTGGTTCGCCCACTTATCGCAATTTCACAAGACCGCGTAAAGCGCGGTGAAGACCCACTATTCAACTCACACATGTGGGACGGCTCAGCGGTTGCGATGGCAGAGAACCTAGAGATCGCAAAAGAGATGTTGAAGCTAACCAGCGGCATCGGTGCGGTTCTTGAAATCGAAGTCGGTGTTGTTGGCGGCGAAGAAGACGGCGTCGAAGGTGGCATGGGCGAGCACCTATACACAACTCCTGAAGACGGCTTCATGACTGCAGAGGCCCTTGGCCTTGGCGAGAACGGCCGCTACATGGTCGCTCTAACTTTCGGAAACGTGCACGGCGTATACAAGCCTGGCAACGTAAAGCTTCGCCCAGAACTTCTAGGCGAGATTCAGGCAGCAGTCGGCGCGAAGTATGGCAAAGACAAGCCGTTCGACCTCGTGTTCCACGGCGGATCAGGCTCAACCCCTGAAGAGATTTCTGAGGCGGTCAGCCACGGTGTCATCAAGATGAACATCGACACCGACCTGCAGTATGCCTTCACTCGCCCAATCGCAGCACACATGTTCACCAACTACGACGGTGTGCTCAAGGTTGACGGCGAAGTTGGCAACAAGAAGGCTTATGACCCACGCGCATGGGGCAAGCTCGGCGAGGCCGGCATGTCTACTCGCGTTGTTGAGGCTGCTACCGAGCTTGGCTCGGCTGGCAAGTCAATGTCGCTATAAGGTCTAACCATGACTGAGAGAAGCCCGTTCTATGAGAACGGGCTTGCTCGCTTTAAGGGCGAATATAGCGACGGCAAAATGCACGGTTTCTGGCAGTTCTTTCGCAAGGATGGCTCGCTCATGCGCAGTGGCGCATTCGATCACGAACGCCAAATTGGCGTATGGAAGACCTTCGATCGCGAAGGCAAGTTAGTGAAAGAGACCGACTTCGGCGATTAGTTGTTGAAGACTGAGCGCTTAGCGCTTGGTCTTGTTGCTGACGTCTGTGCCGGCAGCCTTTAGTTCTTTGCGAAGCTCTGGTGGCAACGAGAACTGAACGTCTTCTTCAGCGGTCTGCACGTTACGAACGTCACCAAAACCACGAACGGCAATGTAGTCGAGAACTTCGCTAACCAACTCTTCGGGCACAGAAGCACCTGAGGTCACACCGATAGTCTCGACGCCTTCGAACCACTCGTCTTGAATTTCGCTTGCGAAGTCAACGCGGTATGCAGCCTT
>JBEGTK010000070.1:0-4799 GCA_041179445.1 Actinomycetota bacterium
CGTTGACGATGATGCGGTCTTGCTTCACCAAAGTTTCAACCATCGAGTCACTGGGGATAAAGAAAGAACGAATCAAGAAAGCCTTGACCAAAAGCGAAAGCACCAGCGCGGTAGCCACGATTACTAGCAGGTCGAAAAAGAATGAAACGAAAATGTTCTTCTTTAATCGACGCCATGTATCACGGATGTCGCGTGGTGCTTTTGCGTGCGGGCCAGGCCCGAGGTCTGTCATGCGATAAGAGTAAGCGAAAGCTTAAACGTTGTCGCGCTTTTCGCGAATCTTCGCCTTCTTGCCGCGTAGGTCGCGCAAGTAGTAAAGCTTCGCACGACGAACATCACCCTTGGTCACTAGCTCGATCTTCTCGATAACTGGTGAGTGAACTGGGAAGGTACGCTCTACGCCTACCTGAAAGCTGATCTTGCGAACGGTGAAGGTCTCGCGAACACCTTCGCCTGAACGACGAATAACTACGCCCTGGAAAACCTGAACACGGCTGCGGTTACCTTCAATGATGTTTACGTGAACCTTGACGTTGTCACCAACGCGGAACGCTGGGATGTCAGACTTCAGGCTTGCTGCGTCAACTGAGTCAAGAATGTGCATTTTGAATCCATCTCTGTCACTGCGCGCAGGTCAATAACGGGTTAGGTGTATTTCTGGTTTTGCCAAGCTCCCCTGCGGCAGAGCACCTTGCGGTTGGCAACCTGTCTATATTGCCACAGAGTTGGGCTATTCGCCAAGCAGATCTGGGCGAACGTCCTTGGTTCGCTCGATTTGCGCGTCTTTTCGCCATTTGGCGATGGCCGCGTGATTGCCGCTGGTCAGCACTTCTGGCACATCGAGGCCACGCCAGCTAGCCGGCTTGGTGTAGCTCGGGTATTCCAAGAGGCCATCGGTGTGGCTCTCTTCAATCAAACTTTCGGCATTTCCAATCACACCAGGGATGAGCCGTGCAATCGCCTCAACCATAACGATGGCGGCAACCTCGCCGCCGTTGAGCACATAGTCGCCAATTGAAATCAGGCGAACGTTTGCGCGGGTCTTGGCATATTCGACAACGCGCTGGTCGATGCCTTCGTAGCGACCGCAGGCAAAGATGATGCGCTTTACGTTTGCCAGCTCGTGCGCAGTGGCTTGCTTGAAAACCTCACCGGCAGGCGAAGTGAAAATAATCACGGTGTCTTCGTGAAAACCTTCGGCACCGAGCAGGTCATCGAGTGCCTCTCCCCAAGGCTCAGGCTTCATAAGCATTCCCGCACCGCCACCATAAGGAGTGTCGTCTACAGTGCGGTGTTTATCGTGCGTGTAGTTGCGAAGATCGTGTGCCTGAAATTCGAGAAGCGACTTATCGCGAGCCTTGCCGAGAAGCGAAAGATCTAGTGCTTGAAAGAAGTCAGGAAAAATCGAGATCGCGTCGATGCGCATTTCTACGCCTCTTCGTTCGAGTCAGCGATTTCTTCGAACAGGCCAAGTGGTGGGGTGATTGTCACGCTGCGGTTTTTCATGTCGACGACTGGCACGATTGCCTTCACGAAAGGAACGAGCACTTCGCCGGCTGCAGTTTCGACTGCGAGCAAGTCGTGAGCCGGCAGGTGATCTACGCGCACGACAGTGCCGATCTCAACTGTGTCGCGAATTACCTTGAGGCCAACGAGCTGGTGGTCAAACCAGGCGTCTTCTTCGTTTGTGACTTCGTCGTTCGCAACATCAACGAGCAGAATCGCTTTGACGAGGGTGTCTGCCGCGTTGCGGTCTTCGCACTCTTTTAGAAAGAGCACCGGCATGGTGTTATACCAGCGCAGTTCTTGAACGGTTACGGTCTTGCCGAACCAAGGAGATGTTTCAGGAACCTGAAGTTTGAGCACAGCGCCCTCGACAAAGCGAAGCTTCGGAGAGTCTGTATAGAGCTCGAGTTTGAATGCGCCTTTTAGACCGTGGGCTTTGACCAGACGGCCGACGCGAAGGGTGGTTGAACTAGAAATCGGTGTCCACCACGTCAACGCGAATCTTCTTGCCATCGGCAAGCGCGTTAACGATGGTGCGCAGTGCCTTGGCGGTGCGTCCGTTGCGCCCGATCACTCGGCCCAGGTCATCTGGGTGCACGTGAACCTCAAGCAAGTCGCCTCGCGAGGTTGAGCGTGCGGTCACAGTTGCATCGTCGGCATTGTCGACGATTCCCTTAACCAAGTGTTCGAGCGCAGCGGCAAGCACTATTAAGCCTCTTCTGCGTCAGCTGCTGCGGCTTCTGCCTCAGCTACTGCTTCTGCTGCTTCAACAACTTCTTCAGCTGCAGCAACTACGTCTGCTGCTTCTTCGGCTGCAACTTCAGCTGCTGCCTCTGCTGCTGCTTCTGCCGCAGGAGCTTCTTCAGCTGATGCGTTCTCTGCAACTTCTGCTGCTTCTGCTGCTGCGTTTGCAGCCTTCTCAGCTTCGGCAGCTTCTAGAGCAGCCTTAGCCTTCTTGTTCTCAAGGGCTTCTTTAGCCTGAAGCACTGGCTTCTTGGCTGCGTCGACAACGAATGCTGCCTTCGCTTCTTTGACCTGAACAACGTTCTTCGCGTTCTTGTCACCCTTTGAAGTCTGGTAGTCACCAGTCAACTTAAGAAGTGCGGTTACCTGCTCGGTTGGCTGTGCGCCAACGCCAAGCCAGTAGAGCGCGCGCTCTGAGTTAACTTCAATTACTGAAGGGTTCTCGGTCGGAATGTAACGACCGATCTCTTCGATTACTCGACCGTCGCGGTGAGTACGTGAATCAGCTACGACGATGCGGTAGTGCGGTGCACGCTTTTTTCCGTGACGCGCTAGGCGGATTTTTACAGCCACAATGCTCCTGTTTTTGTATTGGGGCGAACAATCAACCGTGAGCGTGGGGGCACACTCGGTATTCAAGCTCTTGGGGTCATCCTTGTCGCTTGGTTAGAGGGTCAAGCGCAGACAACCGCTCTATTCTGCCAGAAAAACCGAGATAGTGCCAACCAAATTAGGCACGGATGCTGGCTAGACGCCGAAAGCCGAGCCCGAACCGCCCTGGTTTGGCTTCTCGCCAGACAGTTTGGCTGCCTCTTCGGCTGCGCGCTTGGCCGGATTGCCCGATTTCGAGCCCTTCTTTGCCTGGTCTTTCTTCTTGGCCTTGCCGCCAGTGAAGCCGCCGCCCATGCCTGGCATGCCCTGCATACCTGGAATCTGAGGAACGCCACCCTTGGCAACGGTCTTCATCATCTTGGCAGCCTGCTCGAAGCGGTTGACCAGCGAGTTGACCTCGGTAACGGTTGTGCCGGCACCGTTTGCGATGCGAAGGCGGCGTGAACCGTTGAGCACCTTTGGCTGACGACGCTCGGTAGGAGTCATAGAGCGAATGATTGCTTCGGTGCGATCAATTTCACGCTCGTCAAAGTTTTCGAGCTGAGCCTTCATCTGATTCGCTCCGGGCATCATTGCAAGCATGCTCTTGAGCGAACCCATCTTCTTCAACTGCTGCATTTGCTCTAAGAAGTCTTCGAGAGTGAAGGTCTCGTTGGCCAACTTGTCGGCCATCTTCTTAGCTTCGTCTTCGTCAAAAGCTTTTTGAGTCTGCTCGATGAGAGTGAGCACGTCACCCATGTCAAGAATTCGACTTGCCATGCGGTCTGGATAGAACGGCTCGAACGCGTCAAGCCCCTCACCCGTCGACGAGAACATGATCGGCTTGCCGGTGACTGATGCAACAGAGAGCGCAGCACCACCGCGGGCATCGCCATCGAGCTTGGTGAGCACGACACCTGTGATGCCAACGCCATCTTCGAATGCCTTTGCGACGTTGACCGCGTCTTGACCAATCATTGAGTCAATGACAAAGAGCACTTCGTCAGGGTCAGTTGCCTTGCGAATGTCGCGAGCCTGCTGCATCAACTCTTCGTCGATGCCGAGGCGACCGGCGGTGTCAACGATTAAAACGCTGTATTGCTTCTTCTCGGCGTGCTTGATTGCCTCTTTAGAAACCTTGACCGGGTCGCCCTTGCCGTTGCCTGGCTCTGGAGCGAAAACGTCAACGCCCGCGCGTTCACCGACAACCTGCAGCTGGTTTACTGCGTTTGGTCGTTGCAAGTCAGCGGCAACCAGCAGTGGCGTCTGGTTCTGATCCTTGAGCCACTTGGCGAGTTTTCCGGCGAGGGTGGTTTTACCCGAACCCTGCAAACCGGCAAGCATGATGACTGTTGGTGGCTTCTTGGCGAACTCGAGTTTGCGCTGTTCGCCACCCAGAATCTTGACCAGTTCTTCGTTCACAATCTGAACGACCTGCTGGGCTGGGTTTAGCGCCTTCGATACTTCATCACCGAGGGCACGTTCGCGAACCGCGCCAGTAAAGGCCTTTACGACCTCAAGGGCGACGTCGGCCTCGAGCAGTGCGCGGCGAATTTCACGCAAAGTTGCGTCAATATCGGCTGGGCTTAGCTTGCCCTTGCTGCGCAGATTCTTGAAGGTTTCGACTAAGCGATCAGATAGATTGCCGAACATTAACCGACCAGTCCTTTCGCAAATTCGCGAGCGTCAAAGAATGCAAAGTCAGCGATGCCTTCGCCAACACCTACTAACTTAACTGGAATACCCAATTCGCGTTGAATTGAGTAGACGATTCCACCCTTTGCTGTTCCGTCGAGTTTGGTCAATACGATTCCGGTGACATTGGCAACCTCGGCGAACGCCTTGGCCTGCACGAGCCCGTTCTGACCGGTGGTTGCATCGAGAACCAAAAGCGTTTCGCTTATCTGCGCCTGCTTCTCGACAACACGTTTGATTTTGTCGAGCTCAGCCATGAGGTC
>JBEGTK010000071.1:0-4779 GCA_041179445.1 Actinomycetota bacterium
GACGGGGTGGTCGAACCCTATTTGGTGAGAACTGGCCTGATTGTGCGCACGCCGAAGGGCAGAGAAGCTACCGAATCGGGCTATCGCCACCTGGGTCTAGCAGCCCCAAATCGAGGTTAGCCCTGCGTGTTTGACCTATAATTGCCTAGGCGCCACGGGCGTCTCAATTCTTTCGAAAAGGTCTGACTGCTATGGAAAACGTAATTCTCTTCGGTGCGCTTGGCATCATGATCGTGTTCATGTTCATGAACAACAAGAAGCGCAAGAAGCAGGCAGATGAGCTTCAGGCATCGATTGCAGTCGGGTCATACGTGATGTTGACCTCTGGAATCTACGGCGAAGTTGTTGCATTCGACGGCGACAAAGTTGTGATCGAGAGCACTCCCGGCAACAGGCTCACCGTAAACAAGTTGGCTATTCGCCAAGTTGAAGCATCAGCGCCAAAAGCGGCAAAGCCGGCAGCAAAGAAGGCAGCTCCAAAGACCGTTGCAGCTAAGAAGCCAGCAGCTTCAAAGAGCGCTAAGTAAGAAAACCAGGATTCAACGTGGCATCTTCAGTAACTAAGACCGCCCGCAAGCGCCTTTCATGGTTGCTTGCTCTGATTGTCGGCTTCTCGGGCATCATTGGGCTTGGCATGGCAACAAACACTGCCGGTGCTTCATTCGTTCCGCAACTCGCACTAGATTTGCAAGGCGGAACGTCAATCATTCTTTCTCCAACGGTTGCAGAAGGCGAGAGCGTTACCGCCGAGCAATTAGCGCAGGCCGTATCGATCATCCGTGCGCGTGTTGACTCAACCGGTGTATCTGAATCAACCGTGACAACCTCGGGCAACAACAACATCGTTGTTGAAATCCCTGGAACACCTTCAGACAGCACCTTGCAGTTAATCAAGAGCAGCGCGAAACTCGAGTTCCGATCTGTTCTATTGACCTCTGCGGGTGTATCGACCTCAGTTGGCGACACGACTGATGCTTCTGCATCGCCTCAGCCGTCAACATCGGCTTCAGCGCCTATAACTCCAAATGTTGCACCAACTGACGCAAGCGACCTGAACTGGGTCACCGCTGATGTGAAAGCGAAATTTGACGCTCTCGATTGCACGAAGCAGTTCAGAGCTCCTGGACAGGTCGATGACCCAAAGGTCCCGCTTGCAACTTGTGATTACTACGGCCAAAAATACGTTCTCGGTCCGGTAGAAATCGATGGAGCAAACATTTCAGATGCTGCTGCCGGAACAGTAACAACATCTACCGGGGCCTCTACCAATGAGTGGGCTGTAAACCTAGAGTTCGACGCTGAGGGAACAAAGATCTTCAGCGCGACAACCTCTCGTCTTTTCCCTCTGACATCACCGCGTAACCAATTCGCAGTCACTCTTGATGGCTTCGTGATTACAGCGCCTCAGGCAAAGGCGGTCATTACAAACGGCTCTGCCCAAATCACCGGAAGTTTTGACAAGGATTCATCGACCTCACTTGCCGACCAGCTGAAGTACGGTTCATTACCTATCGGTTTCGAAGTTCAGAGCCAAGAAAACATCTCGGCAACCCTCGGCAGTGAATCTCTCAGGAGCGGTCTTCTAGCTGGTTTGATCGGTCTGATTCTTGTTGTGATTTACTCGGCATTCCAATATCGCGCACTCGCAATCGTGACAATTGGTTCGCTAGTTGTCGCTGCAGTGATTACCTACCTACTGATCGCAATCTTGTCGTGGCGACAGGGGTACCGCCTTTCACTTTCTGGTGTTGCCGGACTTATCGTTGCCATCGGTATCACCGCCGATTCGTTCATCGTTTACTTTGAGCGAGTTCGTGACGAGTTGCGCGATGGGCGCACCCTCAGTGCTGCAGTTGAATCAGGTTGGAATCGTGCAATTCGCACCATCCTGGTATCTGACGGTGTGAGCATGCTTGCCGCAGTGGTTTTGTTCGCACTTACCGTCGGTAGCGTTAAGGGCTTCGCGTTCACCCTAGGTCTTACCACCTTGGTTGACCTTGCGGTTGTTGCCCTCTTTACGCACCCAATGCTTCAGGTATTGGCACAACGCAAGTTCTTTAGTTCTGGCAACAAGTGGTCTGGCTTTGATTCGAAAGCGTTGGGTGGCCACATCTATGTTGGTCGAGGAAAATTCGCTGTCGCAGAGACTGTTAGCGATGCAAAGCGCGGAAAGGCTTCGAAAGAAGCTGAAAAGCGTCAAACAATTGCCGAACGCAAAGCTGCAGCAAACCAGAGCAACGGAGGGCAGAACTAATGTCTAAGTTCAGTGACCTTGGAAACGATCTCTACACCGGCAAGCGTTCGGTTGACTTTATTGGCAAGCGCAAGGTTTTCTATATTGTTGCTGCAGTAATGATCGCCCTTGCTGTCTTGATTCCTGTCGTCAAAGGCGGCTTCAACTTCGGAATTGAATTCCGTGGTGGCTCAGAGTTCCGTGTAAGCGGAGTTTCGCAGAGCGACCAGCGCAAGGCAATTGACGCCGTGCACACCGTTGCAGAAGAAGCAAACCCGACTGTGACTGCGGTTGGAACTGACGCTCTTCGCATTCAGACCGAGCAGCTCTCAGACACTGATTCAGAGGCAGTTCGTGTTGCATTGGCAAACGCCTACGGTGTCAACTCATCTGCCGTAGCTAGCTCGTTCATCGGAGCTAACTGGGGAGCAGACATCACAAGCAAAGCCTTCTACGGCCTTCTTGTATTCGTTCTGTTGGCCGCAGTGCTCATGGCGATTTACTTTAGAACCCTCAAGATGTCTCTCGCAGCGGTCATTGCGTTGCTTCACGACTTAATCATCACCGCTGGCGTCTATGGAGCACTTGGCTTTGAGGTAACTCCGGCAGCCGTAATCGGCTTTTTGACCATCTTGGGTTACTCGCTCTATGACACCGTCGTGGTCTTCGACAAGATTCGTGAAAACACGTTCGAGGTGGAGTTCAGCGAAACTCAGACATTTGCTGAGCGCGTAAACCTGGCCATTAATCAGACACTAGTTCGTTCGATCAACACCTCTGTGGTTGCGGTTCTGCCAGTTGCCTCGATTTTGTTTATTGGTGCTGCTTTGCTGGGCGCCGGAACTCTTCGTGACATCGCGCTAGCACTCTTCATCGGCATCATCGTTGGAACTTATTCGACCATCTTCATCGCTGCTCCGGCTTATTCGCACCTTCGTGAAGGCGAATCGAAATACGCTAATGCTGCAAAGAAGGTTTTGGCCGCTCGCCAGTAATTCATTGGCTTGCTAGGCTTGTCTTCAATTCGTAGGAGCAAGTGTGAGTGACGCAACGCCAACCAGCAGCATCAGCACTTTAAAGGGCATGCTTCCGAGAATTTTCTCGAAGTATGGCGCATACACGAGCGAAGTCAACGAGATTCTTAGAGTTGTCAAACTCAACCATCCGAGAGCTGACTACTCAATAATCGAGCGTGCTTTTCTGGTTGCAGAAGAAGCCCATCGTGATCAGTTGCGAAAGAGCGGCGAGCCATACATCACGCATCCGCTTGCTGTTACTCAGATTCTTGCTGAGCTAGGTATTGGCCCTGTAACACTTGCCGCCTCGCTTCTGCACGACACCGTTGAAGACACCGAATACAAGCTGGAACAACTCGAGAAAGACTTCGGCTCTGAAGTCGCTATGTTGGTCGATGGTGTCACAAAGCTCGACAAGGTTAAGTACGGCGACCATGCCCAGGCTGAAACCGTTCGCAAAATGGTTGTTGCTATGTCGAAGGACATTCGTGTTTTGGTTATCAAGCTTGCAGACCGCCTGCACAATGCCAGAACCTGGGGTTTCGTGCCGATTGAGTCGGCTCGTCGCAAAGCGCAAGAGACTATCGAGATATACGCTCCACTTGCACACCGCTTGGGAATCAGCACAATCAAGTGGGAGCTCGAAGACATCTCGTTCAGTGTGCTTTATCCGAAGGTCTACGAAGAGATTGTGAACTTGGTGTCGCAACGTGCGCCTCAACGAGAGCAGTTCATCGAATCAATCATTGGCGAGATTGAGCAAGATCTTCGCGAAAGCAAAATCAAGGGCACGGTTGCTGGTCGCCCGAAGCAGTATTACTCGATTTACCAGAAGATGGTCGTTCGCGGGCGCGAGTTCGATGACATCTATGACCTCGTTGGCATCAGGGTTCTCGTCTCATCGATTCGCGACTGTTATGCGGTTCTCGGAGCGATTCACGCTCGTTGGAACCCTGTGGCTGGGCGTTTCAAGGATTACATCGCGATGCCGAAGTTCAACCTTTATCAGTCGCTTCACACCACGGTGATGGGCCCAAAGGGCAGAACTGTCGAGATTCAAATTCGCACCACAGAGATGCATCAGCGTGCCGAATATGGTGTTGCCGCCCACTGGAAGTACAAGGAGCAGGCAGGCAAGACGGGCGAGATGGCCGATGAAGACCTAACCTGGATCAAGCACCTCACCGACTGGCAGGCAGAAACCCAAGATCCGAGCGAGTTTTTAGATTCGCTGCGCTTCGAGATCGGTGCCAAAGAGGTTTATGTCTTTACGCCGAAGGGCAAAGTTATTGGACTTACCGGCGGCGCAACGCCGGTTGACTTTGCTTATGCAGTGCACACCGATGTTGGTCATAGAACCATGGGTGCCAAGGTAAACGGACGTCTAGTTCCTCTTGAAACGCCGTTGAACTCTGGTGATGTCGTCGAAATCTTCACCAGCAAGTCTGCAGAGGCAAGCCCATCAAAAGACTGGCTCAACTTTGTTAAGTCCCCGCGAGCTCGCGCGAAGATTAAGCAATGGTTCAGTGC
>JBEGTK010000072.1:0-4754 GCA_041179445.1 Actinomycetota bacterium
CGATAGCTGCAAAAACGACTGTTCCCCAGCCGATGACATAACCAACGAAATGGCCGGGCGCTTGAATCGCAGCGGCGGTGATTGCCGAAACAATGAGGCCTACGACGGCAGCGGTTGCCACAAATGGAATGATTCGAGGAGCTTTGCGAATCTCAACGATCGCTTTGCTGGTTTTTTCGGTTGTTTTAGCCACAGTTCATTAAAGCAGTGGCAGTTGGTCTTTTATTTCAGCACGGATGCCCGACGCGTGAATCGAGCCATCAGCCACGGCGGCATCCCAGCTCAATTCGCCGGTGGCGAGAGCGAACCAGATTTCAGGAGACATTTCGACCACATTCGGCGGAGTGCCTCGCGTGTGCCTCGGACCTTCGATGCACTGAACGGCTCCGAAAGGCGGAACCCGCACCTCGACGGTGTTGCCCTCGGCTCTGGTGCCAAGCTCTTCGAGCAGATAGCGAACTGCGGTCGCGAGTTGCGTTTGGTCGCCGGCGCGAACGGCAGAAACGGCCGCCTGGCCTTCGCTCGGTTTTACGCGTCTCTTCACACTTCTAAACTTAGAGGGTGAAAATCTTGGTTTTGGGCGGCGGAGCACGCGAACATGCAATTACTAAAGCTCTGATTCGCACCGGCACACTTTCAACCGACATCATCGTCGCGCCTGGCAACGCCGGCATCGCAAAAGATGCGCAGACCGAACCACACCTCAACGCAAACGATCCGCTTGCAGTTGTTAAGTTTGCACTTCAACACCAAATCGATTTGGCAATCATCGGGCCAGAAGCACCTCTTGTCGCAGGCGTGAGTGACGCGCTTCGAAGCGAAGGCATCGCGGTGTTTGGTCCTTCGCAAAAAGCGGCAGCGCTCGAAGGCAGCAAGAGTTTTGCAAAAGAAGTTATGGCGGCTGCAGATGTTCCAACCGGAATGGCTCGCGAGTGTTCGACCCTTGAAGAAGTCGAAAACGCAATCGACGAGTTTGGTGCACCATATGTTGTCAAGGCCGACGGACTCGCAGCAGGCAAAGGCGTAATCGTTACGAGCGATCGCGAAGCCGCATTGGCTCACGCAGCAAAGTTCATCGACATGGGAATTCTGGTTGAAGAATTTCTAGAGGGCGAAGAGGTTTCGCTGTTTTTCTTATGCGATGGCAAAACAGTTTTGCCACTTAGCCCCGCGCAAGATTTCAAGCGAGCATATGACAATGATGAAGGCCCGAACACTGGTGGCATGGGTGCATACAGTCCACTCGAGTGGCTGCCAGCAGGTTTCGTCGAAGAGGTTGAACGCACTGTTGCTCAGCCAACCGTCGACGAGCTAGCCCGACTTGGCGAACCGTTCGTTGGCCTTCTCTACTGCGGACTGATAGTTACCAAGCGCGGAATCCGAGTTATCGAATTCAACGCCCGATTCGGCGATCCAGAGACCCAGGTTGTGCTTCGCCGCCTGGTTACTCCCTTGGCACCGCTGCTGCACAGGGCTGCAACCGGTCGTCTAGCCGACGGCCCTAGCGCTCAGTTCAGCCACGATGTCGCGATCACAGTTGTGCTCGCTAGCGAGGGCTACCCCGACACTTCGGCTCCTGATCGAGTGATCACCGGGTTGGTTGAAGACGACAACGTTCACGTGTGTCACGCATCGACCGTTTCTTCTAACGGTGACCTCGTTGCAACCGGCGGTCGCGTGCTGAGCGTTGTTGCAACTGCTGCCGATTTCAAAACTGCGCGCGAACTTGCATATGCAAACATCGCGAACATCAAGCTTGAGGGTTCGCACTATCGCAAAGATATCGCTGCGAAGGTTGCCAACTAATGGCAATAGCAATTCACGGATGGCGCCACGTATACAGCGGAAAAGTTCGTGACCTATACGAAAGTGAAGATGCAAATCTTTCGCATTTGATTTTGGTCGTCGCAAGCGATCGTGTTTCTGCTTTCGACCACGTGCTCGAACCCGAGATTCCAAACAAGGGCAAGCACCTAACCACATTGACCAACTGGTGGTTTGATCGTCTCGATGTTGCAAACCATGTTTCGCACGAAGTTGAAATTCCTGCAGAGGTAGCCGGTCGTGCAACTATTGCAAAGAAGCTCGAGATGTTTCCGATTGAATGTGTAGTTCGTGGTTACATCAGTGGATCAGGCTGGAAGGAATATCAAGCAACCGGCGAAATCTGCGGAGTTAAGTTGCCAGAAGGTTTAACGTTCGGCGCGCGATTGCCAGAACCGATTTTCACTCCTGCTTTCAAAGCCGAACTCGGCGAGCACGACGAGAATATTACTTTTGAGCGCACCGTCGAGTTGGTTGGCGCAGAGAACGCAGCGCAACTTCGCGATATGAGCCTTGCAATTTTCAAACGGGCGAGCGAACTTGCCGAACAAGCCGGCCTGATTCTGGCAGACACCAAGATTGAATTCGGTGTCGACCCAGCAACTGGCGTGACCACCCTTGGAGATGAAGTGCTTACTCCTGACTCGAGCCGCTTCTGGTCGAAGTCGGCTTGGCTGAGCGGGGAGCGCAAAGATTCATTCGACAAGCAGATCGTTCGCAACTGGCTTGCAGATAACTGGAACCAGACCGGCGAGCCACCTCGCTTGCCTGGCGAAATTGTGGGCCAGACTGCCGATAAGTATGCCGAGCTGGTTGAACGCCTTACTCGATCGGTCAAGTAAAGAAGGCGTATCGGTGTTCAATTCAGTTCAGCCGGGAATTTTCAAGAGTGTTTTTCGATTCCGACTATTGAAATGACTCCCAACGAAATCTATGACACGCGTCAAGAGCAAATTTTGCAAGCAGCCCTGAGTCTTATTGCAGATCAGGGCGCTGATTCGGTTTCGATGAATTCTGTTGCAAACCTGACCGGATTGAGCCGTCCCGCGATCTATCAATACTTTTCTTCAAGAGAGCATGTTCTGGCCGAAGTTGTAATCAACGAAATAGCAGATCTCAGTAACGCAATCGATGAGAAGTTGGCACAACATTCGTCTCCACTTGAACAGATTCGCGTCTGGATTCATTACTCTTTGGCACATCTTGCAAGCCCAGAGCATCGAGCAATCGCTGAAATCTCAATGCAATCCCTTCCTGCGGAATCCCAAAGAATGATTAAGGCAATGCATGGTCATCTGCTGACCGCTCTTCTGAGCCCAATTGTTGAAATTGGAATCAAGGATGCGCCTGCGACAGCCCACTTGATATTCGCGTCGGTGTCGGCCTCTGCTAAAAGAATCAAAGATGGAGGTGACTTCGCAAAAGAAGCCGCAGCGCTCGAGAAATTCACGATAGCCGGAATCTCAGGAGCGCTGCGGGAGTAGTAAGCCCTTAGGCTGACTTACCTTGTCTTTATGGTCTCAGAAAAAAACTTCTTACCATCAATTTTTGCTGAAACTTGAACTCTGGTTTCCTTGGTTGAGACCGCAAAGCTGTAGTTCTGGCTGGTGACATTTCGGTTGTAAATCTTTTTGCCGACAGCAAGTGTCACCACTTTTCCGGCTGCACCCTTGATCACAACTGTCAATTTTCCCTTATTCAAAGATGCAGAGCCAGAAGCTGGGCCAAAACTGACATGGTAGTAGCGATCTAGCGAGAAATCAGACGCACCACCAAAGTGATCTCGTCGAGTGTGGATAGCGCATGCAACCTTTAGGCAATCGATCGTTTCCTCTTTCACAATGAACGAGGATTTAATATCGAGTTTTACCGTTTCATTTGCTTTTCCGGCGCCAATTAGCTGCGAAGCCAGTAAATTGCTGACCCACTTTCCTTGGCCGTCACATTGGGTTGGACGCATCGAAGAATTTGTTAGAGCACCTGCAGGAATGGCGCAAAGGCGCACATAAATACCCTGATCCTCTGCGAGACCACTAATTGTCGCTGACGCGGTGTCGCCTGACGGGTTCAGCATGCTCAATTTTTCAATCGTCACGGTGAAATCGGTAGCCTGCGCTGATACCACTCCAGTGCTTGCTATAAACAGTGCAGACAAGCTGATCACTAGTGCGTTTTTTCTCATTCGATTCTTCATCATTGCCTTTCGTTTCTATTCGGTTTGCTGATGACTTCAGAAAGTTAGCCGATGTCAAAAATGAGAGGCTGACAGCCTGTCAGGCACATGAGCATGCCCGTTGTGGGTTGTCTGTCATCAGGCGAATACCCGCTAAAATAAAGGGGTTCGCCGATGCCGCCGGGCGCAAAATGCTCGCAAATACCCAAAATTAGGGGAAAAATGCCAAAGATCATCGTTGAGGTAATGCCAAAGGCAGACCTTCTAGACCCGCAGGGCAAGGCAGTGGCAAACGCTCTGCACCGAAGCGGCAACAAAGACATCTCAGCCGTGCGAATCGGCAAGCGAATCGAACTTCACTTTGATCGCGAAATCACCGACTCAGACCTTGCTCACGCTCGCAAAGTCGGCGAAGACTTCTTGAGCAACGCGGTTATCGAAGACGTTGTCAACGTCACCATCGAGAACTAACCCATGAAGATCGGTGTAGTTACTTTTCCCGGCACCTTGGATGACCGCGACGCAGCTCGCGCAGTTCGTCTAGCCGGTGGCGAACCAGTTTCGCTTTGGCACGCAGACACCAACTTGCAAAAAGTTGACGCGGTCGTTTTGCCTGGTGGTTTCTCTTATGGCGACTACCTTCGCTGTGGCGCGATAGCGGCGCAAGCTCCTGTGATGACAGAAATCATCAAGAAGGCAAATCAAGGTTTGCCGGTTCTCGGAATTTGCAATGGCTTTCAGGTGCTAGTCGAATCAC
>JBEGTK010000073.1:0-4733 GCA_041179445.1 Actinomycetota bacterium
GTTTGTAGGCCCCGTCGGGATCGAACCGACGACCCACGGATTAAAAGTCCGTTGCTCTAACCAACTGAGCTAGAGGCCCATGAACTTGCCCATTCTAACAGGCAAGAGGCGCGCTTTCGGTGGGGCAGTATTGACCCATGGCCATGTCTTCAGAAGCTCCGCTTGAGTTCACCGCTAGTGACATTCCGGCACCAGAGATTGTCGATCCAAACAGTGTCAAGAGTTATCGCTGGGGTTTCATCGGTGCAGGTGAAATCGCCAAAGCCATGGCGACGGCTATCGCCAAACACACAAACCAGCAGGTTGTTGCGGTTGGTTCTGAAACACCTGGCAAGGGCAAGGCATTCGCAGAGCGCTTTGGCATCGCGCGTCACTACGACAACTATGAAGATCTGGCAAACGACCCAGAAGTCGACATTGTTTATGTCGCTACCTTGCCGCACACTCATCTCGTAGATGCCCGCCACGCAATTCACGCCGGCAAGCACGTTCTGATTGAGAAGCCGTCGACAATGACTGCCGAAGACGCCGCAACACTTTATGCCGAAGCTAAGGCAGCCGGTGTTCTTGCAATGGAAGCCATGTGGAGCCGCTATCTTCCGCAGGCGTCGATTATTCGTCAGATGCTCGCCGCGGGAACCCTGGGCGAAATCACAATGCTGCAGGCCGACTTTGGTCAAGACAATCGCGAGAATGCAAGACTCTGGCTCAAAGATTCGTCAATCGTCTTAGACATGGGAATCTACCCAATTTCATTTGCACAGATGGTGCTCGGTTCACCATCTCGAATAATCGCCGCCGGACAAATGCACGACGAAAATGTTGAGGCAATGGCAGCGGCAGTTCTTGAATATAATTCGGGCGCTCGCGTTGTTATTGCAACATCGGGCCACTCGCACATTCCAACCACCGCTTCAATTTCTGGTGACCGGGGAGTGCTCACCATGGATGGTCCGTTCTTCATTCCAACTTCACTCGAGTTGCGACCGAGCCTCTTCAACGTTCACGGCCCACGCTGGACCGACGAAACCGGAGTTGTCGCCCATGAGGGGCTTAGCTACCAGGCGACATACATGGCCAAATTCATCGACGAGGGCCTGCTCGAGTCACCATTGCACACGCACGCAGATGTCGTTGAAGGCATTCGAATCGGCGAAGAGATTCGTCGACAGGTGGGTGTGGTTTACCCCTAGAGAGACCGGCTTCGGCGGCTGGGCCACTCGACCACGAGCATCGCAACGACCATAAGCGCTCCGCCGAGTAGCGTCTTGAGCGTCAAAACTTCTTGGCCAACCATCACGGCAATCGCCGCGGCAAAGACCACTTCAGAGGTCAAAATGATTGCCACCCGTGAGGCATCCATGAGGCCCTGGGCCCAGGTCTGAACGAAGAAAGCTACCGAGGTGGCAAGCACCGCGGTGAATAGCACCGCGAACCAGACGTCACCAGTTGGCGGTGCCTGGTATCCATCAACTAGAGCGCCAAACCAGCAGACGACGGCTGAGGTGCCGAGCTGCGTGACGGTCAGTGCGTAGGCATCGCGTCCCGGGCTCCAAGCGCCGAGACCCACGATGTGAGCGGCGAACAGAACCGCGCAGATGACTCCCCAGATCTGCCCGAGCTCGATTGAAACTCCATTGATAGAAATCAGTGCGAGACCTGCGGTTGCAAGTGCAACGCCAAGCCAAACCTTGCGAGCGATTTTTTGTTTCACAGCTAGCCACGCAAAAATCGGAGTCAAGACAACATAAAGCCCTGTCAAGAAACCTGTGATTGCCGCCGTGGTTTGTTGAAGTGCGATGGTCTGAGTGATGTAACCGAGGCCGAGCAGAGCGCCAACCGGCACGCCGACTTTCAACATGTCGCAATTGATTTTCTTCAACACTGATGGGCGAATCAAAATCATCACCAGCGTCGCGATGGTGAAACGGGTTGCGAGAAAATCGAAAATCGGTTGTTTCTCAATTGCCGGTTTCATCAATACAAATGCAGCGCCCCAGACTATGGCGACAGAGATCAGCGCAGGGGCAGCGATTAGGGGAGTCTTTTTCACGTGACTGCTATCGCTTTCCAAACGCAGCGTTCTTTGCCATCGACGGAAACACTAATCCGTGCATTGGCCAAACTGCCCACCAATAGAGATGACCCCACAAACCTCGAGGAACATAAATCGCGCGCTGAACAACTTTGCATCCCTTGCCATCTGCATTTGGAATTACAGACCATTCGAGCCATGCTCGACCGGGCATTTTCATTTCGGCGCGAAGTCTCAAAAGGTTAGGTCGTTTGATTTCTTCGACGCGCCAAAAGTCGAGAGCTTCGCCTACGACCAAGTGATCTGGGTCTCTGCGGCCGCGACGAAGACCAACGCCGCCAACGAGTCTGTCCATCAAACCGCGCAACTGCCACGCCCAGGTCGCGGTTGAATAGCCGTGGTCGCCACCGATGGCCTCAATGCGGGCGAAAACCTGCTGTGCAGACTGGGTGCTATCAACCGTGCGTACGTCTGTGTAGAGGCTGCCACCGGCCCAATCGGGGTCTGTTGGCAACGGGTCTGAAGGCGCGAAAGGCACAGAGGCGTCTGTCCATCGGGTTTCGACGCTCGAGGTCTTCAGCCTCGTTAGCGCAAGCTTCACGGCCGTCTTGAAAGGCGTTAGTCCGCTCTTCGGGTCGGCGATCAATTCACGGATAGGCCCGTTGTCTGCAATTACGTCGTTCTTCAAGCTGTCGACGAGGCGACGTGCCAACTGAAATGGAACTGGTGTAACCAACCCGACCCAGCCGCTTGAAAGCTTTGGGGTGAGCACCGGAATCGGAATGATGATTCGTCTGCGAAGACCAGCCGCCTCGGCATATTGCTGCATCATTTCGGCATAGGTAAAAAGATCTGGGCCGGCAACATCGAATGCGCCGGTGATTTTCTTATCAATTGCAGCTGCGCCAACTAAATAGCGAAGAACGTCGCGAATTGCGATTGGTTGAATCTGGTTGAGCACCCACTTTGGAGTCGTCATGATTGGCAAGCGTTCGGTTAGGTAACGCAGCATCTCGAAAGATGCCGAACCAGAACCGATTACGACGCCGGCGCGAAGCTCGATAGTTGGCACACCTGAATTTCGAAGAATCTCACCGGTGAGTGCGCGCGATGCAAGATGAGGTGAAAGTTCTTGACCCTTAGTGATAATTCCACCGAGATAAACGATGCGCTTGAGTTTGTTCGCGAGGGCAGCTGCCGCAAATTTCTCTGCGAGAACTTTCTCTTCTTTTTCAAAGTCATCTGTGAGGTTTAGCGCGTGCAACATGTAGTAGGCAATGTCGACAGATTTTAGAGCTCTGTTAAGTGCTGCGACGTCGTTTGCATCACCCTCAACAACTTCGACTTTTGAAATCCACGGATAGTCGCGAAGTCGATCTGCTTGTCTTGCAAACACTCGAACTCGATAGCCTACTTCAAGAAGATGGGTGACAAGGCGTCCGCCGATGTATCCTGTTGCCCCGGTGACCAAGACCAGAGCGGGCTTGCCAGTGCGCGTCTTTAGCGGTTTCAGGCCCTCTGTGATCTCACTCATTTGACTAGTCTGCTACCAAAATCGACTCTTGAAGTTCGACCGCCACCGCGCGAGGTTTCTTGCCACTGTGGTTCATGTGCACCACGAGCATTTGGCCGGGGCGCAGGCTGGTGGCGGCATTGATTTCTCTGCGCAGATCGAGCGGCGCAAATGACGCGATGGTCTTCAAAATTGTTGGTAGCGATGGGCGGTGAGAGCAGATGACCGAAGCCTTTGCCTGCTCGATTACGTCTTCGACCACATTGCTGGTTCTGGCAGGTCGCTTGGCATTGCCGAGTTCGCTCAGTTGAGAGCGCTCGATCACTGCCAACTTGCGCTTCTGGGCAAATGGCAAAACTGTCTCGCGGCAGCGCTTCCAAGGGCTGGTCACCACGTGCTTCACACCAAATGCAGAAAGTGGCTTGATCAGGGCCTTTGCTTGCTGCTTTCCGAAGTCGTGCAGCGGTCGCTTGCCGTCGTCAACGACCTTGCCGCCCTTCCAGTCTGAACGGGCCATGGCTTTAGCGTGACGCAGCACGACTAACGGTTTGGTTGCCAGCGAGCCACGGTCGTGAAGGTCAAGCAGTGCGTTTAGTGGGTGCTGGTCAAAGTCATAGCTGAGCAGCTTTCGGGCTTGCTGCGGGGTCTTCCAGTCGACCTTTGCCACTTCTTCGCTTGGCTCAAATTTGCTGTTGGCTAAGGCCTTATCTGAAACGTGCGCCGCCCAGTAGTGCACCTCTTTGTCGGTACCGTTTGGCAGCGGGTAGTGAATTTCGGCGAGGTGCACGCCAAGTGCGACCTTGAGTCCGGTCTCTTCGCGAATCTCGCGAACCGCTGCTTCTGCAACTGTTTCGCCTTTGTCGAGTTTGCCCTTTGGCCAACTCCAGTCGTCGTATCGTGCGCGGTGAATGATCGCTACCTTGAGGTCGCCCTTATCTATGCGCCACAGAATGGCGCCGGCAGCAACGACTCTCATCGAGCATTTCGCTTCGAGTGCACAACTTTCATTAGCTGATCTTGAACGTCAACCAAGCGAGTTCCGTTTTCACCAAACTGGTGGCGAGTCCAAACTCCATCAGACTTCAAACCCCACGATGCCGATTCGTTCGACATCGCTAGATCGAACAGGTCGTTAATTTCACGGATGTGATCTGGCTGAACAAGTCGAACCAGTGCTTCGACTCT
>JBEGTK010000074.1:0-4719 GCA_041179445.1 Actinomycetota bacterium
TGAGCTCTGGCGCAAGCATTCGCCAGAATGCGCGATCTGGAACATACTCGCCAAATGCCACTGGACGCTTCTTGTCATACCAGTCGGTTGGCCCCAACTTTGGTTGCCATAGAAGAGATGAATTGAAGATCTCCTCGCCGCGTTGCGTTATCGTGCCGAGCATGAGTGGAGCACCGACGTGACTAACGAAGTCTTCAATCAACCACTTCGAATCTATGTTGGCCAAAGGGCTTGAGTCGGCAGCATTCTCTGGCCAAATCACCAGGTCTGGCTTATCGCTGGCCGTGCGCAGAGATTCGCTTGCGTCTAGGTGGTTTCGCAAAATCGTTCCCCGAGGCTGAACCACGAGCAGTCCGGCTTTGGCGTTTCCTTGAACTGCAGCCACCTTGAGGGTTCCGGCTTCGGCTTCGTTGCTCGTCGGCGTTACCACCGGAACCAAGACTGTCGCGATGAGAGCGAACGCTGTTATCGACTTGCGCCAGAGTCCGCGTGCTAGATCGCGCCAGCCGAGCATCAGCAGAACCGTGATGAACACGAGCACAAAACTGAGCAGTGAGTCACCACCCCAAAATACCCAGGGAGCAAGTGGCGAATTAGATTGCGAAAGGGCCACTCGCGACCACGGAAACCCGCCGTATGGAAAGTTGCAGGCAAGCCACTCCCTCGCTGTCCAGAGCGAAGCGATTGCAAGGGCGATGAACATTGTCGACGAAAAAGTAGTTTTGAGTTGTCTCAGGTATGAATATGAGAGAGCAATCGCCCAAGCGCCGAGAGCGAATATCGTGGCCTCGAGAAACGAGAGTGCTAACCAAGGCACCGGCCCAAGATAGACGGTCATCCAAGGAATTTGCGACGCGTAAAAAGCAAAACCAGATAAGAAGCCAACCAGAATTGACTGCTTTATTGATACCGAAGTGATTGCATAAATGATCAGCGCAATCGAAGGAAAAATCGCAATCCAAATTGCGTTGTCGGGGTAAGCGAGCGAAGACATCAACCCGCCTGCGATGCCGATCAGGCAAGCCATAAACAGGCTCTTGCGCAGTTGTCGCTTCATTTGGTTCACGAAGTCAGCCTAATTCTTAGCCGTAGAAGCTGTATGCAACGATTCCACGCTTCACTGAGTCAACGGCGTTCTTCGCGGTTTCTGCCAACTTGCCGTCAGCGGTTTGTGAAATCTGGTCGAGCAAGTCGATAACCTGTTTAGCCCATCTGATGAAGTCGCCCGGCAACAGGTCGGCTTGCTCAAGAACGCTGTCGAGACGAGCACCTGAGGCCCAGCGATAGAAGGCAAAACTAATGGCGAAGTCGAGTTGCTCGGTTTGCGGAAGTTTGTGCTTCTTCGAAAGAGTCTCGAGCTGCCACCACATGTCATTCGTCTTCTCGGCGTATTCAACAAAGTTGCCCTTTGGCAAACGAATTTCGTATTCCTCTTCGCGCCTTGCCTCATAAACCAAGCCAGCAGCCATGGCCGCAAGCGCTGGGGCATCCATGCCGTTCCAAACCGAGTGTCTAATGCACTCTGAAACCAGTAGGTCGCGCTCTCCGTAGATGCGTGCCAAGGTTTTGCCTGCCTCAAGCACCACGGTGTCTTCACCGTCTAGCTCTATGTATTCAAGATCTTCGAGAAGGTCGCAGAGTCGGTCGAAAGTTCGGGCAACCTGGTTTGTTCTGCCTTCAATCTGAGCCATAGCAGCGTCGAGTTCTCGCTTCAGCTTGAAATAGCGTTCGGCCCAGCGCGCGTGCGCCTCTCGTTCATTGCAACTGTGGCAGGCGTGGTGCTTGATTTCGTTCTTTAGTTGACTGAGCCTGCGCTCTTTCTCGTTTCTGCCTTTTGATGCACGAATGTCTTTGCCTCGTTCAGCACGCACTTTTGTCGATGCGAGTTCGCGCTCGATGTCGCTGATCTCGCGTCGCATCGAGGCGTAGCTCATGAAATCACCGAGGTGGCAAGTCATCGATTGCTTATAGCCGTCGACAGATACTTGCTTTTCGCGAAGCCCCTTCGCCAAGCCGACGACTGAGCGGTCTGCCTGAAATTGAGCAAATGACAGCTCGAGAACTTCGCGGGCACGGTTTCGACCGAACGCCTCGATCAGATTGACCGCCATGTTGTGGGTTGGCCTAAATGCGCTGATCAGCGGATAGGTTCGCTTGCTCGCCAAGCCTGCCACCGAATTCGGGTCGAGGTTCGCAGACCACTGAATGACCGAGTGCCCCTCGGTGTCGATTCCGCGTCGGCCCGCACGACCTGTGTATTGCGTGTATTCACCAGGTGTGATCTGAACTCGGCCTTCACCGTTGAACTTGTCTAGGCGATCGAGAACTACGGTTCTGGCAGGCATGTTGATTCCGAGAGACAACGTCTCGGTGGCAAAGACAACCTTGACGAGCTTTCTTAGAAATAGTTCTTCGACAACTTCTTTGAAAGCTGGCAACATTCCGGCGTGGTGCGCTGCTACTCCGCGCTCGAGAGCCGATAGCCAGTCGAAATAGCCGAGCGTATCCAGGTCTTCGTCGGCGATGTTGTAGCACTTTTCTTCGACGACGCGACGAATTTCTTGTTTCTCTTCGGTGGTGGTGAGCCTCACCGAAGAATGTTGACATGCCTTGACTGCGGCTTCGCAGCCGGCTCTCGAGAAGATAAAGAAGATTGCCGGCAGCATCTCTTTTTCGTCGAGAAGATCGACAATTTCTGGTTTAGAAATCTTGGGAATCAATCCTTGGTTTCGTGGTTGTCCCGGATAACCGCGGCGACCTCGAACGGGACGATTGCTGGGTTGGCGAAGTTTTTGCGCGTGCTTTTGCGCGAGTTCCGGATTAACGCGAACCGAAGATTGAACTTCTTCAAATAGGTCGAGCATCTCGGTGCCAAATAAGACGTGCTGATTTAGCGGAACCGGCCTGTGCTCACTGACGATGATCTTCGTGCCACCGCGCACCTCTTCGAGCCAAGCTCCAAACTCCTCTGCGTTCGAAACTGTTGCGCTGAGTGAAACGATCTTCACGTCTTTAGGCAGGTGAAGAATCACTTCCTCCCAGACCGCTCCCCTAAATCGGTCTGCAAGATAGTGAACTTCGTCTAAGACGACGAAACCGAGCGAGATTAGGTTGTTGCTGTTCGCATAAATCATGTTTCGCAAGACCTCGGTGGTCATCACCACGATTTGAGCGTCACCGTTTTGGTTGCTGTCGCCGGTCAGCAAGCCGACGCGCTCAGCACCGAAGCGATTCACCAGTTCAAGGTATTTCTGGTTGCTCAGAGCCTTGATTGGTGTCGTGTAGAACACCTTTTGATTGGTCTCAATTGCCAAATGAATGGCGAACTCGCCAACGATGGTCTTGCCAGCGCCTGTGGGTGCTGCAACCAGAACACCGTTACCGGAAGCCAAGGCGTTGCAGGCATCGATCTGAAACTGGTCAAGTCCAAATGGAATCTGGTCTAGAAAACCTTGAACCGACTTTGGTCGCTTATCTGCTTTGGCCTTGGCAAATCTCTCGGCTGGGCTTAGGTCTTCCACTAGATATCAGCAACGATTTTGCTTAGCTTTCGAGCCTTGGTGCGGTCGTGCAGCCAGGCAATCACAGCTGCGATGAAGTAGAAAAGAATTAGCGGAAGCATCACAAGAAGCATTGACATTGGATCTGCGGTCGGTGTTGCCAATGCCGCAACCAGCGCGATTACCAAGATTGCTACTCGCCAAGATTTGATGATGCTCTTTGCAGTTAGCGCTCCGATGAAATTTAGGAGCACAAGTACAACCGGCATTACGAACGTAATTCCGAAGACCAAGAGAATTCTCAAAGCGAAAAGAACGTATTCATTCGCGTTAATTACGTTTGCGCTGCCCTCTGGTGTGAAACCAAGCAGCGTTCTAACAAATGTCGGAAACGAAACCCAAGCAAATGCACAGCCCCCCAGAAACAACGGCACCGCTGTGAACAAGAAAGCTAATGTGTATTTCTTCTCACGCTTTTTCAGAGCTGGGGTTATGAATGCCCACAGCTGATAGAGCCAAATTGGGCTAGAAATAAAAACTCCGAGAAAAATCGAAACCTGCATGCGCAAGTCGAAAGCACCAATCACCGTGCCGAAGTTAACCGAAGCGTTTAGGCCTTCATCCTTGGCCAAATCGATAACCGGTTGCTGCAGCAATGCAAAAACCGGGTCAAATAGAAACCAGCCACCGATTGCGCCGGCAACGATAAAGAGAGCAGACCAAAAGAGTCGCTTTCGAAGTTCTGAGAGATGACCCCTGAACGACATCTTGCGTTCAGGGTTTTTGCGTGATGCCACTACTTTTCAGCAGGCGTGTCGCCCTTGTCGGCGTTCTTTTCTGCGTCTTTCTTGCCTTCACCAGGCTTCATTTCTTTGCGAAAGACGCGAATCGACTCGCCCAGGCTCTTTGCCAGTCCAGGTAGCTTTGGTGCTCCCCACAGCAGCAAGACGATAGCAAGAATGATGATCCATTCCCAACCTTTAAGTCCGGCCATTGTTTATCTCGCTTTCTTCGGGTTTGAAGTCGATTAACTTGTTTATAAGCCTACGCTGTCGTTTAGCGGCCTCGTCTGTCTTGGTCTTTCTCAACCTCGCATAGTTTGTGATGTGCGGTCCCGGGTCGTCAAGCAGGTTGTCAGGGCTTGGTTGGTAGTCGACCTTTGCGTTCACGGCCTCTGACAGTGCATTTACCTTGGCAAGAGTTGGCTCGAGCTGGCGAA
>JBEGTK010000075.1:0-4661 GCA_041179445.1 Actinomycetota bacterium
AATATGGTGATGTTGACCAGGTGTTCATGCCGCCACTTGTGGTTTCTGACCCGAACAACAAAATCAACGGCGCAGGCAACGGCCCAGCAAAGCCGCTGAGGCCAGAGTCGGGTTCGAAGGTTCTGCCAGATGCAACAAACATCGACCCGCACGCCAACCCACCAATCGACCCGAAGAAAATTCGAGCAACCAAGAACACTCCAGCGCAAAACTTCTTTGAAGCCGCAACTCTGGCCATTGGTGCAATGGCCGCCGGATCAGCGACCCTAGGTGCCGTTGCAATTCGTCGAACCATAAAACTGCGCAAGACAAAAAACGCCGATTACCTATACGAGTAAAAGAAATTGCCCGGCCCTGGCTGCCATTTGCGCGGTTAGACTTGGCTGGTGAGCAAAGCAGATTTGGCCAAAAAACCCGAAGAGGTTGCCGCCATGTTCGACTCGGTTGCTCAGAAATATGACAGAGCAAACGACCTTCTTTCGTTTGGGCAGACCCGCAGCTGGCGCAACAAGGTGCGAGACGCCGTTGATGCCAAGGCGGGGCAGAGCGTTCTAGACCTCGCAGCCGGCACCGGCTCATCATCAATTGCTTTTGTGCGCGAGGGTGTTCGCGTTGTGGCTTCTGACTTCTCTCAGGGAATGCTCGCCGAGGGGCGCAAACGTCACCCAAACCTCGAATTTGTCTTTGCAGACGCCACCAAACTGCCCTTCAAGGCCGCCGAATTTGACGCCACCACGATTTCGTTCGGGCTTCGCAACGTTGTAGACGTCGAAAAGGCGTTAGGCGAGATGCACAGGGTTACCAAGCCGAGTGGCCGCCTAGTGATTTGCGAGTTCTCGCAGGTGCAAAACCCGGTTCTGCGCCCGTTCTATGAGTTTTACCTGAAGCGAATATTGCCTGTTTTCTCACGGCTTGCTGGTCAGACCCCAGAGGCCTATGACTATCTGGCCGATTCGATTCTTGCTTGGCCGACTCAGACAGAACTTGCCAAGAAGATCGAGGCGGCTGGCTTCGAGCGCGTTACTTATAAGAACCTCGTGTTCGGAATTGTCGCTATTCATGTCGGTCACAAGATCGCGAAGAAGACGCCTGTGAAAAAGCCGACAGCGAAGAAGACGACCGCTAAGAAGGCGACCAAGTGAGCGCGAAGCTTCCGTCACAGTTAAAACGTTTTGCTGACCGAGCACTGCTCTCGCAAATCGAAGAAAATCTTGAACTTGTCGAAGTCGAGTTGCTCGAAGCAACCAAGCACACCGATCCAGTTTTGCAAAACGCGGCGAGGCACTTGGTCGAAGCCGGCGGCAAGAGAGTTCGCCCGGTTTTAGTTTTGCTAACTTCTTTGCTTGGCGATGGCGCAACTCAGCGCGTAATCGATGCTGCTGCAATAGTTGAACTCACTCATCTTGCAACTTTGTATCACGACGATGTCATGGATGACGCACCGACTCGTCGCGGAGTGCCAACAGCGCAGAACGTGTTCTCAAACTCGATCGCAATTTTGATTGGTGACTTGCTTCTCGCTCGAGCTTCAATTCTTTCAACGCAACTCGGCATCGAAGCAATCACAATGCAGGCGCACACTTTTGAACGACTCTGCATCGGCCAGTTAAATGAAACCGTTGGCGCTCGCGAGAGTGAAGACGCAATCAATCACTACATTCAGGTGTTGGCAGACAAGACTGGTTCACTCATCGCTGCTAGCGCAAAGCTTGGCGTAATGATGGGCAACGCAGACCCTAAGTATCTTGAGCCGCTTAGCGAATTCGGCGAAAAGATCGGCGTGGCCTTTCAGCTAATCGATGACGTAATCGACATCTCTGAGGCCGGGCCTTCTGGCAAGACCCCTGGCACTGACCTGCGCGCCGGCGTGCCAACAATGCCAGTGCTATTGCTCAGAAAGCGCGCAGACAGCGACCCAACCGCCGCGGCCTTGCTAGCCGAGATTGACGGCGACCTCTCTAGCGATGAGCGTTTAGCCGAGGTCGTTGCCAAGCTGCGCAACCACCCGGTTGCCGACGAGGCTTTCGAGGAAGCAAAACGCTGGGCCGACGAGGCAATTGAGGCCCTCGACGCCTTGCCAGACGGTCAGACCAAACGAGCTCTAATTCACTTTGCACAAGCAGTCGTAAACCGCGACAACTAGAAAAAGACACAAGGAAATATGTCGAACATCGATAAGCCAAAAATGCGTCTCGCAATCGTGGGCGCTGGCCCTGCCGGAATCTATGCCGCCGACCTCTTGATCAAATCAGAATTGCGCGACTTCGAAGTTTCGATTGACCTTTTCGATTTACTTCCGGCACCATATGGTTTGGTTCGTTATGGCGTTGCACCTGATCACCCCAGAATCAAGGGCATCATCCGCGCGCTTTATGAAGTTCTTGATCGCGGTGATATTCGCTTCTTCGGAAACGTTGAATATGGAAAAGACATCACGCTCGAAGAATTGAAGCAGCACTACAACGCGGTGATTTTTGCAACCGGTGCAATTCGCGATGCAGACCTAAACATTGCGGGCATTGAACTCGATGGCTCATATGGCGCAGCAGACTTTGTTAACTGGTATGACGCTCACCCAGACTTTGCTCGCACCTGGCCGCTAAACGCAAAAGAAGTTGCCGTAATCGGAAACGGAAACGTTGCACTAGACGTTGCTCGTGTTTTGGTGAAGGTTCCTGAGCAGATGCTCACCACCGATATTCCTGCGCACGTATTTGCCGGGCTAAAAGATTCACCGGTCACCGATGTGCACGTATTCGGTCGCCGAGGCCCAGCTCAGGTTAAGTTCACGCCGCTCGAGCTTCGCGAGGCAACTCACCTCGAGGGTGTCGACACCATCGTTTATGAAGAAGACTTCAAATATGACGCTGGCTCAGAAGCCGCTATCGAGAGCAACAACCAGACCCGTGTGATGGTCAAGACGCTTGAGGGTCTTCGCACCAAAGAGCAGACTGGCGCAAGCCGCCGGTTGCACCTGCACTTCTTTAGCCAGCCGATCGAAGTTCTCGGCGAAGACGGCAAGGTCGTTGGTTTCAAGATTGAGCGCACCGAACTCGACGGAAACGGCGGGGTTGTAGCAACGGGTGAGGTCAGAGAATTCGACGTTCAGGCCGTTTATCGTGCCGTCGGTTATTTCGGCAGCCCACTGCCAGAGATTCCATTTGACGCCAAGGCTGGCGTGATTCCTAACTCGGGTGGCCGAGTTCTCGCCGCTGACGGGCAGCAATTGCCTGGCATTTATGCAACCGGCTGGATCAAACGTGGCCCGATTGGCCTGATTGGGCACACCAAGAGCGACGCCTTAGAAACCATTGGCCACGTAATTGGCGACAGAGCCACCTGGTGGCAGCCAAGCCAGCCTGAAGAAGCCGCAGTTGTTGAACTTCTAGATGGCAAAGGCGTTCAATATGTGACTTGGTCAGATTGGCTCAAGGTCGATGCCGAAGAGGTTCGTCTGGGTGAAGCCGAGGGTCGCGAGCGCATCAAGCTATTCGAGCGCGAAGACTTCGAGAGGATCGCAAGAGATGGCTAACCTGTTTCACCTCAAGCGCTCGGGCGTCAGCGTTCTGATTGAAACTTCTGCATCAACCCCGAACATCGTTCACTGGGGCCGCGAACTTACAGCTCGGTTTGATGAAGAATCTGTTCTGTCAGCGATTCAAGAACCGACTCCACACTGCGACTTTGACGACCCACAGTTGGTCGGTGTTTATCGAGAGAACGCTCGTGGTTTTCTCGGAGCACCTTCGATTATTGGTTCACGCGATGGTCTCGACTTTTCGCAACTGTTCACTCTTCGCGATGTTAATCAAGTTTCTGAATTCGAAATTGAATTCATTTCAATCGATGCAGAAGCAGAACTCGAAGTTGCTACCTCTTTCACTCTGCAACCAAGCGGTGTGCTCGAGTTGCAACAGCGAATTACAAATCTTGGCTTGAACGACTTTAAGCTCGATTCGCTAACCACCTGGCTGCCACTGCCTGACTACGTCGCAGAGCAAATCGACTTCACCGGTCGCTGGATGAATGAGCGTCAGCCCCAACGAAAAGAAATTCAAACCGGAACCTGGTTGCGCGAAGGTCGAGAGGGTCGCAGCGGCCATGACTTTACGCTTATCGAGTTCGCACTCGCAAACGGCGCAAGTTTTGAAAATGGTGAGGCGTGGGGCGTTTCTCTCGCTTGGTCTGGCAACAGCAGACACCTGATCGAGCGCACGCCTATTGGCCGAACTTCAATCGGTGCGGGTGAATTGTTGTTAGCCGGCGAAGTGATTCTGGGCAAAGAAGAAACCTATGCTGCGCCAAAAGTTATTGCCGTCTATTCGGGCGAAGGGCTAGATGGTGCGAGCCACAGACTGCACGTTCAACAGCGTTCGCGCGCAAACCACCCGACCAACGTTCGCCCACGTCCGGTGACCTTGAATGTCTGGGAGGCGGTCTATTTCGACCACAATCTCGAGAAGCTCACCGAACTGGCCCAGGTCGCCGGCGAGATCGGTGTCGAACGCTTTGTGCTTGACGACGGATGGTTTGGCTCTCGCCGAGACGACTTCTCGGGCCTTGGCGACTGGGCAGTAAGTCCGGATGTCTGGCCAAACGGCCTCTCGCCGTTGATTGAAGCCGTAAAAGCCAATGGCATGGAGTTCGGTCTCTGGTTCGAG
>JBEGTK010000076.1:0-4659 GCA_041179445.1 Actinomycetota bacterium
AGCAGGTGGTGACGGTTCTCGTCGAGAGCCTCAACGACTTCTTCAACCCAACCAGCGCTGCGATCAAACGACTCAGCCATCGCGAATGCGCCGAGCAGCGAGGCTCGCCAGTGCATCGCCTCTGGCAACTTGGCAACCAGGTGCAACATTTCGTCTGACTTGGTCACAACGATTGCCGCCTTCAGGCCCGCGGTGTTCCAAGACTTGCTCGAAGAGGTGATGCAGATGCCAACCTTCTCGGCGTCTTCACCGCAAGCCAATAGCGGAACAAACTCGGCGTCGCCATAAGTGAGCGGTGCGTGAATTTCATCGCTGACGATGATTGCGCCGTGCTTGCGAGCCGAAGCAGCAACCGCAGTTAGTTCTTCACGCGAGTGAACTGTGCCAACCGGGTTCTGCGGGTTGCACAGCAACAGAACCTTCACACCAGATGCAAACGCTTTGTCGATCGCATCGACATCAAGTCGCCATCCGCGTGCTCGATCTAGCGGAACGTCAAGAACTTGCCCACCGACTTCGGGAATCCATGTCCAGAAGTTTGTGTAAACCGGTGAGTTCACCATGACCATGTCGCCAGGTTTTACGATTGCTCGAAAAATTTCGACAGCGGCCACACCAACGTCCGTGGCTAATTTCACCTGGTGGGCATCAACCTGCCAGTTCCACTTCTTAGCTGCGTATTTTGAGAACGCCTCGCCAACTTCAGGAATTGGACCGAGGTAACCGAGGTCTGATTCGTTGATCATCTTTGCCAGAGTTTTGCGAATGCCAGGAGCGACCTCGAAGTCCATCTCTGCCACGTGCATCGGCAACACATCGTGTCCGTAACGTCTCCACTTTGAGCTGTGACGGGTTCTGAGTTGCGAAAGTTCTGGAATGTGATTGTGTTCACTAGCCATGTTTCTGAGTCTAGGCCCGTTGGGCAATAGGCTGTCATTGCAAAGGAGCCAACATGAGCACTCAGCCGAAGATTCTGGTCATCGTTCACGACATCGACGACCACTTAAACGAGATGGCCAACCCGATCGCCGAAGCCGGCATTTTGATGACCACCTGGGATGTTCAAAACGACGGCGACGGCCGCCCGATGCTCGAAACCCTTGACCAGTATTCGGGCATCATTTCGCTCGGAGCCCATGCAGGCGTGCTCGAAGAAGCAGAACACCCATGGATGACCCACGAGCGCAAGATCATGCAGTGGGCACTTGAAACCGAGACTCCACTGCTTGGACTTTGCTTTGGCTCACAGTTGCTAGCTTCGGCTGCCGGCGGGCGCGTCTTTAAGGCCGAGACCGGCGAATTCGCATGGACCAAGGTGAAGATGCTGCCAGAGGCCGCAAACGACCCTGTAATCGGCTCGCTTGGAGAATCGGCAGACGCATTTCAGTTTCACTACGACACCTTTGATTTGCCCGAGAACGCCGTGTTGCTTGGCGATGCCGATGGCATGGTTGAGGCATTCAGAGTTGGCTCGAGCGCTTGGGCTACCCAGTTTCACCCAGAGGTCGGGCTTTCGCAGCAGTTGGCCTGGCTAAGCACCTACCGTCGCGCCTTCATTCGCGAGGGCATCGACCTCGACGAGCAGATTGCTAAGTCGCACGAGTTGGCGGCTAGCTATCGCAAGCAGGCTTGGGATCTTTCTGAGGCATTTGCGAAACAGGTCTTGGCCTTTCACGCCAAGCGCTAACGATTGCGTGTGCGCAATCTGACTTTGTGGCTTTAGAGGGCTACGTTCTTTTCAGCGATTTGATCTGACTTCAGGTGTCGCATTCCGACAACAAACGCAGCAATTGCAACTACTGCCCAAGCACCGAAAGCGATGAAGCTAATTGCCTCAGGTGTTTCGAGCGAGATAACCAACTGGCGAACGTTTAGAAAAATAATTAGGTTGCCAACGAGAATGCCAAGCAATCTCTGCGGAGCTTTGCTGACCAACCAAGCCGCGATCGGGGCTGCGATCACACCACCAATGAGAAGCGCGAGAACGGCATCCCAGGGAATCTGCTCTGCACCAAGGCCGAGCAAGAAGCCGATGCTCGCAGCAATCGAAATTGCGAACTCTGCCGTGTTAGTTGTGCCAATGGCCTTTCGCGGTTCAAGCGCGTTCGATGCGGTGAGTGAAGTTGTCACCATCGGCCCCCAGCCACCGCCGCCGGTCGAGTCAACGAAACCGCCGACAAGGCCAAGGGGTGCAAGCCATCTAGCTCGAGCTCGACGCTTCTTGCCGAGAATCGAAGTTCTGGTGAAGCGAAAGAGAATCAGGGCTCCGAGAGCAAGCAACACAGTCGCAGTCCAGGGCTTGGACGAGGAAAGATCAACGTTCGAGAGCAAAACGGCACCAACGAAAGCACCGATTGAACCTGGCACGGCGACCTTTACGAGCGCGTGCCAGTCAACGTTCTTGAAGCGAATGTGTGAGATTCCAGAGATCGACGATGTCGCGATTTCAGCTAGGTGCACTACTGCTGAGGCTGCTGCGGGGCTATAAGCCAAGAAGAGAAGCAAAGAGGTAGAAGTAACGCCAAAGGCCATTCCCATTGCGCCGTCGACAAGTTGAGCCAAGAAACCAGCAACAGAGACAAGCAGCAAAACCCACATGGGTTCAAAACTAATTCATGAACCCGATAGTTAAGGGATTTAGCAGACTATTCGCAGATGCTACTTGGACTCTATAACCCAGTATGCAGAGCCCGTTGGCGTGCGATCAAGAATTCTGTTCTCAATCATCATTCGGCGAGCAAAGACGTGATCTTCGAATAGTTGCATCAACAAAATATTGATTTCACTCTCGGTGTATTGCTTGCCGGGTTCAAAGAGCGTAGCGGCTCGGTCAACCTGAATTTTGCGTTTCGCTGACTTGCGAGCAATCTTCTCGGGTGCTTCTGGCATGACTCCGGCTGGTGCGAACTTGATGTCCATGATTTGATGCTATCCGAGCACTTCGCGCACTCGCAGCAAAGTCTTTTCAAGATATTTCGGAACCATCGCACGGTGCTCTGGGTTCTCGGTTTCGAGAATGTAGCTCAGCAAGAATATTCTTCGCTGCAGTCTCAAGACATGCATCTCTTCGTCTGTGTAGTCAGGCAGCGGGGCAATCTCTTGATAGCCAGCCAAGAACGCAGCGTCTTGCTCAGGGGTGTCGTTGTAGTAGAGGGTGACGGCGATGTCTTGCGCCGGAATTCCAATCACGCAGTCATCAAAGTCGAACACAGCAACATCACCGTCGTGCCACATCACATTCCACGGATGCACGTCTGCGTGAATGAGTTGTGGCTTGGTGCGGGCATACATGGCCTTCGTGGTCTTCTCTATGTGCTCGATTGCTCGGGCGAGCGTCGCCTTGTCTTCGGCGGTGAGTAGCTCAGACGGGGTGATCGAGTCGGTGTTGCCCCAGAACATGTCATCGACTGTCGCAAGTTGAGCGCCAGCCGGCAACTGAGTTTCGCGCGATGCAATGTGCATGCGCGCAACGGCTCGGCCCGTTGCTCGCATCATCTCTTCGTTTGGCTCGTCACCGAGCTCTTCGCCCTCAAGCCAGGTGAACAGTACGGCGAACAACTCGCGCTCGAGCATCGGATGCCAAGCCTCCGAGATGTATTCGCCCGAAGCCTTCTTGACAGGTGTTGGCACTTTCAGGCCCTCAACATGAGCGAGCTGCTCGACCCAAAAGATCTCGGCCTTGAGGTTTGGCAGCGTGCGCTGCGAGTTGACGTTGATGCGCAAAGCGAAGCGTTCGCCGCTCGCAGCGGTTACCTTGAAGGTGCTGTTGAACTCGTGGTTGATCGACTCAAGTTCGCACTCGCCGAGGTCGAAGCCGTCGATAATCTCTTTGGCGAGCGGCAGCATGGTCTCAACCTGCTGCTCGATGGTTAGGTCTGCGAACTTAGTCATTTCGCAAATCTAGCAAGCGACTATTCGCATAGACGTGTGATGCGGTCTCCGGTTGTTGAGGCCTTTCCTACCGCCAAGTCGCGAGCGTCGGCATCTTGCTGGGCAGGAGGCACAGAGAGCACATTTGCGAAGTCGGTCATGGCGCTGAAAAAGTCGTTGATGGCTGCATCAAGCTCTGAGTCCTCAGGGTTGATCGCCGCCGTTGCATCATCTGAGATGCGAATCAAATTGGCAGAGAGGTACTCGCGAGAGTCGATGGCTTCTTTGGTGCCCAAATCAAGAATTTCATCCAAGGTTCCGCTTGCCTCGTCGATGAAGGTTTCGAACACTGCGCAAGCGTCGGCCTTGCTCTGGAGAACGATGGTCTCAGTGGGCTCAGGTGCGGGGGTTGCCGGGCCGGCGCAGGCGCTGACTGACGCGGCGATGGCGATTGCAAAGAGTGAAGCAGTTATTTTCTTGAGCATGGATTCCCCCGTTTTCTCAAGGATAAGGGCTGCCGCTTCTTTCGCACCGCAAAAGAAAAAAGACCCAGCGAGTGGGTCTTTTTGTTTGTGCGCTCACGGTGCGGTTGTGCCCAATAGCTGGCTAAAGAGCATTCCAACCTGAAGTCTATAAAAAGTTAACTATAAAGATGAAAATCCCAACCAAAACAAAAGGCAAGGCGATCAAAATTGGTCGAAAAATGCGCTTCGCCCGCTCTGCTTCCACGTTGCTCATCGTGTAAAAAGCCTCAGCGTCACAAACCCGGCAGCGCGTGATTTCCCTTTT
>JBEGTK010000077.1:0-4597 GCA_041179445.1 Actinomycetota bacterium
GAATGTCGCGATAAGGGTTGCAGGAACAGCCGAACCCGGAAAACGGTAGCGAGCAATGGCTGCGATGTGGCCTGAAAGCGCACCCATGCGCTCGAGAGAGGCAGAAATGCGCAGTGCTGAAACCAAAATGCGAAGGTCACGGGCAACCGGTGACTGCTTAGCAAGAATGCGAATCACAAGTTCATCGAGCGCGAGGGCCTTATTTCCGGTCTGATCTGCGATAGCAATGGCCTCATCAGCAAGAGTTACATTCGACTCGGTGAATGCTTTTGTGGCTTTTTCGATGATTCGAACAGTGTCTTCTGCCATTTCGACAAGGCGAACCTGCACCTCTTGAAGCTGTGTTTGGAATACTTCGCGCATGCGATCGCCCTTCGCTAATTCATCTGTCATGAACACTCGCATCACTAAGTAAACAATTGTCAAACAGACGCAGAACTTTGACCCAATTCCGCCTGTTTGCTGCGTCTCAGCCAAGTTTACCTAGTTAATTCCGCATAGTCTTGAAACGTGAACAACGGAAACACGAAGCAAACGGCCGAAGTTGCGGTTGAGGTGCTCGAAGCGCTCGGCACTGCAGGTGTCGTCGTGAACGAAGTCAACGTGATGGTTCAGGCTACTTCGATCGCTGAGAGCTTCGGCTTGCAAAAAGATCGTGCACTCGTTGAGTTAGAGCTCTTGAACCTGGTCGACTGGGCTCGCAAGTCAAAATCGAGCAAGACCGTTGAAGGTGCAATCAATGTTGGTGGCCGTGCGGCCAAGGTTTGGGTTCAGGCAACAGCTGCGCCAATCGGAAGCGGCTCTGTAATTCTGACTCTCGAAGACCGCACCGAGGCCCGACGACTCGATGAGACACGAAGAGACTTCGTTGCAAACATTTCACACGAACTAAAGACACCAATCGGTGCAATTGGCTTGCTCGCCGAAACTCTGCAAGGCGCAACAGATGATGCCGATGCAGTAATGAAGTTTGCTGCCAGCCTTCAGCGCGAGGCAAACCGCCTTGGTCACATCGTGCAAGAAATCATCGAGCTTTCTCGCTTGCAAGCTGCGACTGAAGTTAACAACACGCTCGAGTTCAATCTCGCCGAACTAATTTCTGACTCACTCGACCGCGTTCGCATTGCGGCAGATGCTAAGGCAATGAAAATTGTCAGCGACTCTTCTCAAGAAGTGATTACGACAGGCAGCTATGAGCAGGTAGCCACCGCCGTCACTAACCTTCTTGAAAATGCAATCAACTACAGCGACGCCGGTGGTCAAATCGGAATCGCACTTCGCAAGTCCGAAGACGCCGCTGAAATTGTTGTCACAGATTCTGGCGTTGGCATTGCACTCGAAGACCAGGCAAGAATTTTCGAACGCTTCTATCGCGTTGACCCTTCTCGTTCTCGTGAGACCGGCGGAACCGGCTTGGGACTCTCGATCGTCAAGCACATCGCACTGAACCATGGGGGCGACATCTCGGTCTTCTCTAAGCCTGGACTTGGCTCAACCTTCACACTTTCGCTGCCCCTCAAGAGAGAGAACAACGAATAACCATGACAAAGATTCTTGTAGTTGAAGACGAGCAGGGCCTTCGAGAGCCACTGGTTTACCTGCTGAAAAAAGAGGGCTACGAGGTTTGCGAGGCTGCAGATGGCGACGAGGCTATCCGTGAATTCAAGGCACAGAACCCTGATCTGATTTTGCTCGACCTCATGCTGCCTAAGCGAAGCGGCAACGACGTTTGCCAGATCATCCGCCAGACTTCGAACGTTCGCATCATCATGCTCACTGCAAAAGACAGTCCGATTGACAAGGTTGTAGGTCTCGAGATCGGCGCTGACGACTACGTCACCAAGCCTTATGAGACGCCTGAACTCTTTGCGCGCATCAAAGCTGTGCTTCGTCGCGGTGTTGAGCCACAGGTTGAGGTTGGCAGCGTTCTCGAGGCTGGCGGCGTGCGCATGGACGTCGAACGTCACGAAGTCGAAGTTGATGGCCAGCGCGTGCAGATGCCGCTAAAAGAATTTGAATTGCTCGAGCTACTACTTGAAAACGTGAACCGTGTTTTGACTCGTGGGCAGATAATCGATCGCGTATGGGGCAGCGACTACTTCGGTGACACCAAGACACTCGATGTGCACGTTAAGCGCATCCGTTCAAAAATTGAGGCTGACCCAGCTCGACCAAAACACCTGGTCACCGTGCGCGGTCTCGGGTACAAATTCGAAGCTTAAGCTTCGAATTAGTAGGCGCTGCGAAGCTTAGGCTTCGAATTAAGGCTTTGGCTCTTCGGTTGGTGCAATCGCGCCGAGGCTGTTAACCAGCGGTGCGTATTGCTCGAAGGTTCCGTCAAGAACTGGAACTGTGCTCTCGACGGTGTGTTCTGATCCGTGCTTGAAAGTAACGTCAGCAAGGGAACCAGCCTGTGCGGTTAGGCCGCTTAGCGGAAGCGCGTTTTTGCCGTTGAAACCAACATCGAGCTTCTCGCCCTTGGCCAAGTTCCAAACATATGACTGACCAGCAACCTGCATCTCGAAAGAAGAGTCTTCTTCGCCGGTGTTGATGAAGCTACCGAAGAGCGCGGTCTGGCCCGAAGGTGTCACCAGAATGAAAATGTTGCGAGCCGCGATTGGTCCGAAGTTGGCGTTGGTGCCATCGCCAGGAGTGTAAACCTCCATGGTGGCAATAGGGCTCATGAAGGTGCAACCGGTGGTGCCCAACAAGACTCCGGCCGCGACTGCGACCGCTGCAAACTTACGATTTAGCAATTTTTCTCTCCCGAGGTGAGGTGATGCCCCTAGTTTACCCTTGGAATAAGGGCTCATCCGTGGTAAAATCGTGGTTTCTGAAGGGAAATCCTCCACATGAACATTGAAGTCGGCGAAACTCTCGTTTACCCGCACCACGGTGCAGCAAAAATCGTAAAAATCGAAAACCGCGAATTTGCAGGCGAGAAGCAAAAGCACCTTCAGCTCAAAGTCACCCAGGGCGATCTGCTCATCTGGGTGCCATTCTCAAAGATTGATGCCGTAGGCATCCGTGCTGTTATCGACAACAAGGGCGTCAAGAAGGTCATCGAGATTCTTCAGGCCGAATTCGTCGAAGAGCCAACCAACTGGTCACGCCGTTACAAGGCAAACCTAGAGAAGCTTCAGTCTGGCGACGTAAACAAGAACGCCGAGGTTGTTCGCGACCTATGGCGCCGCGACCAAGACCGTGGCCTATCAGCCGGTGAGAAGCGCATGTTGGCTAAGGCCCGCCAGATTCTTATCTCTGAGCTAGCTCTAGCAAAGAAGTTTGACGAAGAAAAGGCCGGAGCCTTTCTAGACACCCAGCTGGCAGGCAAGAAGTAGCCAAATGACCAGACGCGATCTAGCGGTGATCGTTGTCGCTGCTGGTCGCGGTGAGCGATTGAAGGCGTCAGCGCCTAAGGCCTTTGTTGAAATCAACGGCCGCACCATTCTCGAACATTCACTTTCACCTCTATCGGCCCTTGCCGAATTGTCGCAGGTTGTAATTGCGGCACCCTCATCGCATCTCGCCGAAGCCACCGAAATCGCAAACGCTGTTTTAAACACGGATGCGACCCTCGACGTCGTCGTCGGTGGTGACACTCGTCAGCAGTCAATCGCTAACGCGCTCGCGGTGGTTGCCGATGACGTCGAAATTGTTTTGGTGCACGATGCGGCTCGCGCCTTTGCATCGACCGCACTCTTTGAGCGAGTTGCTGAAGCAGTTCGCTCAAGCAACTCTTCTGTTATTCCAGCACTCGAAATCGCAGACACCATCAAGCGCGTTTCTGGCAAAGACGTTCTCGAAACCGTTGATCGCTCTTCACTGCGCAGCGCGCAAACACCTCAGGGCTTTGTCGTGGCTGACCTAAAGCGTGCCTATGCAAATGCGAGCGACGACTTCACCGACGACGCAGCGCTAATGCAGTCGCAGGGCAAGAAGGTCGCATTCGTAGCCGGCGAGGCCGAGGCCGCAAAAATCACAACTCCAGAAGACCTTGTCGGAGTGCTCTCGCGCCTGAACGCCGCCGGCCGCACCGGCATCGGCGTCGACGTGCACCGCTTCTCTGCAGATGCCACGAAGAAGCTCTATCTGGGCACAATCGAATGGCCTGGCGTGCCCGGGCTAGATGGCCACAGCGACGGCGACGCCGTTTCGCACGCAATCGTTGACGCTTTGCTTTCGGCTGCCGGCCTCGGCGACATTGGCAGCAACTTCGGCGTTGACCGCCCAGAGTTTGCTGGCGCAAACGGCAGCGTTTTCTTAACCGAAACCGTTCGCTTGGTTCGAGCGGCCGGCTTCGAAATCGTGAACGCCTCTGTTCAGATCATCGGCAACCGACCAAAGGTTTCGACCAAGCGCACCGAGGCAGAAGCGGCGCTGACCAAAATCATCGGAGCATCGGTAACTATCGGCGCAACCACAACAGACGGTCTGGGTTTCTTGGGCAACGACGAGGGTGTCGCGGCAGTGGCATCCGTGTTGATTATTAAGCCCGAAGATAGGCTGGCCTCGTGAACGCGCGTGCTGGGCTGAGTCTTTATGACTCGAAGCGCCAAGAGAAGTTGCCATTCAAGCCAATTGTTGATGGCGAAGC
>JBEGTK010000078.1:0-4533 GCA_041179445.1 Actinomycetota bacterium
TTCGCCCAGACCTCAGTGTTCTAACTACCTCAGATGGTTTGATCACATGAAGCATCGTCGCGAGCAATACTCCTGCCAACGCAGCGAGCGGAATTTGCGACACCAAGTTAGCAAGCAGCAATACCGCTAGCGCCAAGAACGCCGCATGGCTTAGAGCCGACAGCTTGCTTTGGGCATTTTGCCTAACGTTCACGGCAGTGCGCGCAATTGCTGCCGTTGCAGCGACTCCGCCGAAGAATGGAACGACAAGGTTGGCAAGCCCCTGGCCAAAAAGTTCTCGATTCGAGTCATGACGTTCGTCATCACCTCGCAGCGAGTCTGCGACCTTTGCCGAGAGAAGGCTTTCAAGAGCAGCAAGGATAGCCACCGCGAGAGCAGGAATCAGCAGGGCAATCCAGTTTGATTGGTTCAAGAACTCAAAGTTCAAGTTGCCAACTCTCGCTGGCAGTTCGCCAATGGTCGCCAGATCGAGCTGCAGGGCGTTGGCCAAAAGTGTGACAGCGATAACCGCCACCATGGTCAGCGGCAGTCTCGGCAGAAACTTAGATGCAAGCAAGATGAGTGCAGCGACCGTCAGAGCAACCGCCGGAGCCTGCCAGTGCGGAAGCCGGGTGAAATCTGCTGTCGCGTCGGCGGTTGCAATAAACGCAAATTGCCAAGCCTTTTCGCCCTCATTTGCAGCCACGCCAAATATGTTTGCAAACTGTTGAAGCACGATCACTATGCCGATTCCGGCGGTGAAGCCATCGATCACGGCGGTTGGAATTCGGTTAACGTGTTCGCCGATTTTTGTAACGGCAGCCAGAATCAAGAGAAGTCCGGCAAGCAAGCCGACAAACAAAACCGCTGTAGTTCCGAACGTGTGAAATATGGGCACAAGCACAACGGTCATCGCGCCAGTCGGGCCTGACACCTGCAAACGGCTGCCGCCGAAAATTGCTGCGATAGCACCGGCAATGATTGCCGTTGTGAGCCCAGCCTCAGCGCCAAGGCCCGAGGCAACTCCAAAGGCTAAGGCAAGCGGAAGAGCGACCAAGGCGACTGTAAATCCGGCAACCAGGTCTCGAATCGGAGAGATTCTCATCTGTTCAAAATCGACTTTGGTTGGCAAAAGACCCATAGTTCGAGCATCCTCCTGCCTCGACGTGAAGTCAAATAGCCTGAACCGC
Organism: Actinomycetota bacterium; assembly: GCA_041179445.1. Lineage (GTDB taxonomy): Bacteria > Actinomycetota > Actinomycetes > Actinomycetales > Microbacteriaceae > Rhodoluna. The sequence continues at coordinate 1,170 of JBEGTK010000078.1, forward strand.
TAGTCTTAACCTCATGTCGCAGAACAAAAACATTTTCGGGCAGGTGCTCGTGGCGCTTGTCACCCCGATGAACTCCGAGGGTGAAGTTGACTGGGCTGCGACCGAAAAGCACATCGACTACGTAATCTCAAACGGCGCTGATGGCGTTGTAGTTACCGGCACCACCGGTGAAACCAGCACGCTGACCGACGCCGAAAAACTAAAGCTCGTCGAGGTCGGAAAATCTGTTTCAGGTGGTCGCGCCAAGATCATCACCGGCGGTGGTTCAAACGAAACCGCTCACGCGATGCAGCTATACAAGGCGAGCGAAAAAGCTGGCGCCGATGGCGTAATGATCGTCACCCCTTATTACAACAAGCCGACTCAGGCCGGTGTGCTAACCCACTTCAGGCTTATTGCAGATTCAACCGACCTGCCGGTTATCTTGTATGACATTCCTGGCCGCGCCGGAATTCCAATTGCATACGAAACCATTCTTCGCGCAGCAAAGCACCCAAACGTTGTTGCAATCAAAGATGCAAAGGGTGATCTCGCTCAGGCATCACGAGTGATGAACGAAACCGGTTTGCTCTATTTCTCAGGTGACGACAGCAACATCATGCCGCACATGGCAATCGGCGCTACCGGCTTGATTGGTGTAACAGCAAACATCTCACCAGCGGCATACCGCGAAATGATTGACGCGACAAACCGCAACGATTATCACCACGCACTCAAGGTGCACAACTCTCTCGAACCGCTGGTTCGCGCTGCAATGACTCACGTTCCTGGAACAGTCGCAGCAAAATACATCTTGCACGGCTTGGGTCTCATTGGCAGCCCTCGCGTTCGACTACCGCTCGTCGGCCCTGAAGAGGCAGAGGCCGCTCGCATCGAGCAAGACATCGACAAGGTTGGCCCAATCACGGGCCTAAGTTTTGAGAACTTCCGCCCAGACCGCAATGCGGCTGCCGGTGGTGCGCTACCTAAGGTTGCAGGCACCACTCGCTAGTCTCAGGTCTCCTAACCAATAGGAGGTTGAACCAATGGTTCTAACCCTTCCAGCCCCAGCTCCACTAAGAAAAGATGTTCTTCGCATCGTGCCACTAGGTGGCATCGGCGAGATCGGTCGAAACATGACCGTTTTCGAAATCAACGGCAAGTTGCTCATCGTCGACTGCGGCGTGCTCTTTCCTGAAGAGCACCAGCCAGGCATCGACGTGATTCTGCCTGACTTCGGTTACATCCGTGATCGCATGCAAGACGTTCTCGCAATTGTGCTGACTCACGGTCACGAAGACCACATTGGTGGCGTGCCGTACCTATTGCGCCTGCGCGAAGACATTCCAATCGTTGGCTCAGCGCTAACCCTCGCATTTGTTGAGGCCAAGCTAAAAGAGCACCGCATCACTCCGAACGTTTTAGTAACCGCAGAGGGGCAGAAGAAAAAGTTCGGCGACTTCGACCTAGAGTTCATCGCCGTGAACCACTCGATTCCTGACGCGCTCGCGGTTTTGATTCGCACGGTTGCCGGCAAGGTATTGCACACCGGTGACTTCAAAATGGATCAGCTTCCGCTTGATGGGCGACTAACCGACCTTCGTGCCTTTGCTCGAATCGGCGAAGAAGGCCTCGACCTTTTCATGAGCGACTCGACGAATGCCGATGTTCCTGGCTTCACTCCGCTCGAAAAAGAAATCGGCCCGGTAATCGAAAACGTCATCGCTCGTTCGAAGCGTCGCGTAATCGTTGCTTCATTCTCTTCACATGTTCACCGCGTGCAGCAAGTTGTCGATGCCGCAGTTGCGAATAATCGCAAGGTTGCACTGGTTGGGCGAAGCATGGTTCGCAACATGCAGATTGCTCAGCAGATGGGATACCTAAATGTTCCAGATGGAGTGCTTATCGATTCGAAGCACGCAACCGATATTCCTGAAAACCAGTTGGTCTACATGTCGACCGGTTCACAGGGCGAGCCAATGGCTGTTCTTGCGCGCATGGCAAATCTCGAGCACGACATCGAAATAGGCGAGGGCGACACCGTCATCTTGGCAAGCTCGCTGATTCCTGGCAACGAGAACGCCGTTTACCGAGTCATTGATGGTCTGACCAAGCTCGGCGCAAACGTCGTGCACAAGGGCAATGCCAAGGTGCACGTATCGGGTCACGCGGCAGCGGGAGAGTTGCTCTACTGCTACAACATCTTGAAGCCGAAGAACGTCATGCCGGTGCACGGCGAATATCGCCACCTCATCGCAAACGGAAAACTTGCCGAGCAAACCGGCGTAGACCGCGAGCGCGTGCTCATCACCGAAGACGGCTGGGTTGTTGACCTAGCCGACGGCGTGGCCGAGGTGGTTGGCGCGGTTGAGTGCGGCCTGCTGTTCGTTGATGGCAAGACCGTTGGCAAGATCACCGAAGAAGACCTAAAAGACCGCCGCGTGCTGGCCGAAGAGGGTTTCATCTCAATCTTCTGCACGATTGACGGCGCTACCGGTCGAATCAAGGTTGGCCCAGAGATTCGCGCCCGTGCGTTCGCCGAAGAAGATCACGTTTTCGACGACGTCAAGCCACAGATCTCGCTTGCGCTTGCTCAGGCAGCTGCCGAAGGCATCCGTGACAGCTATGCCATGCAGCAGGTTATTCGTCGCACAATCGGCACTTGGGTCAATAAGGCCCACCGTCGCCGCCCGATGATCATTCCGGTTGTCATAGTCGACTAACCCACGGATAGGCCCTGCCAGCCGAAGTCGTTCTGCTAGACGCCAAAGCCCTGCTGGCCGAATAGCCCTGCCTGCCTCCCGCGAATTGTCGCGGGTCGCTGTTAAATTTGTCGCATGGCTACGCGCAAACCAACCTCAAAAACCCCTGCTCGCGGTGGTGCAACTCGCACCAGACGGGCACCGAGTGAGGGCAACGCGCAAAACCTGGCAGTTCGCATTTACATGGTCTTTGCCCATGCGGTTGGCGCTGCTGCCCGTGCCCTCAGCCCAGAGAAAATCGCGAAAGAAGACCGTCGCGACGGAATTCCGTTCTTCTTGTTCTTGCTCGGCGTTGCCGGGGCAATTACGACCTGGTTCATGGCCAATGACGGCTTCGCCAAAGAGCTAAATGCGCACTCGGCCGGTTTGCTATTCGGCAAGGTCGCCTATGCGCTGCCAGTGCTCGCGATTGTTTTTGCTTTCTACTTGATGCGCCACCCTTCAACCGTCAAAGACAACGGCCGAATCGGCATTGGACTGTTCTTGCTTACCGTTTCGATAAGCGGTTTCTTTCACCTATTTAGCGCTCAGCCAAAGCCTGCAGACGGTGCCTGGCCGCTAACTATCGCCGGCGGGCTGTTCGGCTGGCTTATCTCATGGCCGTTTTTGAACACCATCACAGT
>JBEGTK010000079.1:0-4513 GCA_041179445.1 Actinomycetota bacterium
GACCACATACCAGCCAAGGTCTTCAAGCGCGTTTCCGACGGTCGAGCGGCCCGCCCCAGACATGCCGGTAACGATGAGCAGTTCGTGCCTGCGTTCCTCGTTCATGTTCTCCCCTTCGGCGTGTCGCAGAGCGAGTTTAGCCCCTCGCGACACGCCGATGGGGTCAGTTTTCGCGATTTAACGTGGTTGTAATCTCGGCCGCCAAAACCTTGCCGATGCCAGCCACTTCGGCGATCTCGTCAACGGTGGCAATCTTGAGTCGTTTAGCCGAGCCAAAGTGCTTCAAAAGGGCTGCAACGCGCTTGTCACCCAAACCAGCGATGTCGGCAAGTACCGACGCAATTGCGCTCGAGCGCTTCTTGCGCTGAAAGGTGATGGCGAAGCGGTGAGCCTCATCGCGAATGCGCTGCAGCAAGAACAGCTCGTCGGTTGCTCTTGGCAAAATCACCGGAAAACTCTCGCCCGGCAGCCAAACTTCTTCGAGACGCTTAGCCAAACCGCAGACTGCCAGGTCGGTGATGCCCGAGTCTGCCAATGCCCGAACCGCGGCACTCACCTGCGGTTGCCCACCATCGACGATAAGCAAATTAGGCCGGTACGCGAACTTGGTTGGGTCGGCCTCGATGTCGGTCTCAGGTGCCTTCAGATATTTCAGCCTTCGCATCAAAACTTGATAAATCGAATCGGTGTCGTCGGTCGTGGTCTCAATTGAGAATCGACGATACTGATCTTTCTTTGGCAATCCATCTTCAAAAACCACCATCGATGCGACCACGTCTGTGCCGGCAAGGTGACTAACGTCGAAACATTCGATGCGCAGCGGAGCGTCTTCGAGTTTGAGAGCCGCTTGAATTCCGGCAAGAGCCTCGGCTCGAGCCGTAAAGTCACTGCTGCGTCGCGTTTTGTAAAGGTTCAGAGCGTGCTTCGCGTTAGTCATTGCAGTTTCTTGCAAGGCGCGCTTGTCGCCTCGCTGAGCAACGCGCACCTCGACCTTGGTGCCACGCATCTCAGAAAGCCAGGTTTGCAACGCAACGTTATCTGAAGGCGTTGCCGGAACGATGATCTCGCGTGGAATATCTGCGACTGCGCCCTTCTTGCCGGCCGTGTAGACGTTTTGCAAGACATATTCGACGAGTTCGGGCAAATCTCTTTCGAGTTCTTTGTCGACAACCCAACCTCGAACACCACGGATGCGCCCACCGCGCACGATGAACTGCTGAACGGCGGCCGCTAGCTCGTCGTCAGCTATGGCAAAGAGATCAGCATCGGTTTGATCGCTGAATACGACGGTGCTTTTCTCGAGAACTGTCTCTAGCGCTTCGACATCATCGCGAAGCTTTGCCGCCAACTCGTAGTGTTGGTCTTCGCTCGCCTGAAACATTCGCTTGCGCAGGGTCTCGATGTGCTTGGTGTCGCCACCGCCCATGAAGTCGGCAAACTCGCTTGCTAGTTTCTTGTGTTCTTTTTGGTCTACGCGCTCAACGCACGGAGCGGCACACTTGCCAATGTCTGCGAGCAAGCAAGCTCGGTTTGAACTCTTCGCGCGGTTATAAACGCCGGCACTGCAGCTTCGCACCGGAAACACCTTTAGCAAGGTGTCGAGCGTCTCGCGAATGGCCCATGAGTTTGTGTACGGGCCGAAGTACTTGAGCCCCGCCAGATCTCGGTTGCGAGTAATGAAAGCACGAGGAACAGCGTCTGACATTGAGATTGCTAGGTACGGGTAAGACTTGTCATCCTTGAAGACGACGTTGAATGGCGGGTTGAACTCTTTTATCCAGTGAAATTCAAGTTGCAGGGCTTCGTATTCTGATTTCACGATGGTCCACTGAAGATCTGTTGCCGTGGTGACCATGCGCCGCGTGCGGCTGTGCAGGCTATCTAGCGGTGCAAAGTAGCTGCTGAGTCGAGCCCTGAGATTCTTGGCCTTGCCGACGTATAGAACTCGGCCGTTTTTATCGAACCACCGATAAACGCCGGGTTCGGTAGGAATCTCAGAAGTTTTCGGCCGAAAACTCAGTTCGTCAGACATGGCTCTAGTGTGCCAAGGTTTCTTTCAAGAATTTACCTGTGAAGCTCTTCGCAGACTTGGCTACCTGCTCTGGTGTGCCTATGGCGAGAATCTCTCCTCCGCCTGCGCCGCCCTCAGGGCCGAGGTCAATTACCCAGTCGGCGCACTTGATGACATCGAGATTGTGTTCGATAACAATCACTGTGTTGCCCTTATCGACAAGACCGTTTAGCACCAAGAGCAGTTTGCGAACGTCTTCGAAGTGCAAGCCGGTGGTTGGTTCATCGAGAACATAGATGGTTCGACCATATGATCTGCGCTGCAGCTCAGTCGCCAACTTGACTCGCTGTGCTTCACCACCGCTGAGAGTCGTTGCGCTTTGGCCAAGTCGAACGTAACCTAGGCCGACTTCGACCAGAGTCTCGAGGTAGCGAGCAATTGAATTGATTGGTGCAAAGAACTCTGCGGCCTCTGCAATCGGCATTTCGAGAATCTCGGCAATGTTCTTGCCCTTGTATTTCACCTGAAGAGTTTCGCGGTTATATCTCGCGCCGTGGCAAACCTCACAAGAAACATAAACATCAGGCAAGAAGTTCATTTCGATCTTCAGGGTTCCATCACCAGAACAAGACTCGCAGCGGCCACCCTTTACGTTGAACGAGAATCGACCCTGTTGGTATCCGCGTGCTTTGGCTTCTGCCGTGTCAGCGAACAACTTGCGAATGTGATCAAACACACCCGTATAGGTTGCCGGGTTAGATCTAGGAGTTCGTCCGATTGGCGCTTGGTCAACGTGAACGACCTTATCTAGCTGTTCGATGCCGTCGATGCGCTTGTGTTTTCCGGCGACGCCCTTTGCTCCGTTCAAACGGTTTGCGAGAGTCTCATAGAGAATGTCGTTGACCAGCGAAGATTTGCCTGAACCACTCACGCCGGTCACAGCCGTGAACACGCCAAGCGGAAACTCAACGTCAATGTTCTTCAGGTTGTTTTCACGAGCACCAATGACCTTGACCTTGCGCTTTGGGTCTAGCGGGCGACGCTCGGTCGGGGTCTCAATCTTTTGCTTGCCGCTCAAGAATTGCCCGGTAACCGATTCTTTGTTCTTGAGAATGTCTTTGTAAGGGCCGCTGTGAACTACGGTTCCGCCGTGAACGCCAGCGCCAGGGCCAATGTCGACAATCCAGTCAGAGGCTTTGATGGTGTCTTCGTCGTGCTCAACGACGAGCAAGGTGTTTCCGAGGTCGCGCAGCTTGATGAGAGTTTCGATGAGGCGGCGGTTATCGCGCTGGTGCAAGCCGATTGATGGTTCGTCTAGAACATAGAGAACGCCGGTAAGCCCCGAGCCGATTTGAGTAGCGAGGCGAATGCGCTGGGCCTCACCACCGCTGAGCGTGGCTGCTGCACGGTCGAGACTCAGGTAGTCGAGTCCGACGGCTAGCAAGAACTCGAGTCGAGCCTTGATCTCGCGCAACACTTGGGCGGCAATCTTGACGTCGCGAGCATCTAGTTTGATCTTCTCGAAGAAGGCAAAGCAGTTAGCAAGGCTGAGCTTGGCAACGTCGGCAATCGAGCTGTCGTTTACTTTGATTGCGAGAACTTCAGGGCGAAGGCGACTTCCGTCACAGGCCGGACACTCGACTTCGCGGTGATAGCCAGCCCACTTCGCGCGCGCATAGTCACTCTCGGTTTCGAGCAACTTGCGCTCGACATAGGCAATTACACCCTCAAAGCCAGTTGAGTAGCGAAGTTCGCGCCCGTACTTGTTTTTCCATTTAACCTGAACGTCAAAGTTGTTGCCATACAAGACCGCTTGCTGAATCTCTTCGTCAAGCTTGTTCCAAGGGGTGCTGAGTTTGAACTTCAACTCAGTGGCAAGACCCTGCATCATTCGAGTCATGTATGGGTAGAGCTTGCCCTGAGGCGTTGACCACGGCAAAAGCACGCCATCGGCAATCGAGTCGTCGGGGTCGCCGAGCACTAAATCTGGGTCTGCACTTTGCTTGGTGCCTAGACCGCCACACTCTGGGCATGCGCCGAAAGGAGCGTTGAATGAAAAAGTTCGAGGTTCGATCTCTGTTATTGCAAGTGGATGTTCGTTCGGGCAAGACATTTTCTCGCTGAATACGCGAGTCTTCTTTGTCGGGTTCTTCTCGTCGACCATGTCGATAATGATTCGACCGCCGGCGAGCTTTAGTGCCGTCTCGACAGAATCGGTAAGTCGCCCAACAATATCGCTCTTGGCAACGAGGCGGTCGACGACAACTGAGATGTCGTGCTTAAAAGTTTTCTTTAGAGGCTTGGCCTCTGCCAGCTGAACAACTTCGCCATCGACAACTGCGCGAGCGTATCCCTGTGAAACCAAATCGCGAAACAGGTCTGCGAACTCACCCTTTTTCTGATCGACGATTTGAGCAAGAATCTGAAAGCGTGTGCCCTCACTAAATTCCATTATTTGGTCAACTATTTGCTGCGGAGACTGCTTGACGATGCGCTCGCCAC
>JBEGTK010000080.1:0-4472 GCA_041179445.1 Actinomycetota bacterium
ACCGTTTTGGTTCAGGTGACCAAAGATCCGGTTGGTCAAAAGGGTGCACGTCTAACCTCGCAGGTTTCGCTTCCGGGTCGTTACCTGGTCTATGTGCCTAACGGTTCTATGAACGGAATCTCTCGCAAGCTACCTGAGTCTGAACGTTCACGCCTAAAGAAAATTCTGAAAGAGATTCTTCCTGAAGACGCTGGCGTTATCGTTCGCACCGCAGCTGAAGGTGCAACCGAAGAGCAGCTAACTCTTGATGTTCAGCGCTTGCAAGAGCAGTGGGCTGACATTGAGAAGAAGGTTGAAGTTGGCAATGCGCCTTCACTTCTTCACAGTGAGCCTGACCTTTTGGTCAAGATTGTTCGCGACGTCTTCAACGAAGACTTCAACAAGATGGTTATCTCGGGCGACGATGCTTATCAGGTAATCAGCGAATACCTGCAGGGCGTTGCTCCTGATCTTCTCGAACGAGTCGAAATGTTCAAGGGCGAGAAAGATGTCTTCGATGAATTCCGAATCGGCGAGCAGATTGCAAAGGCTCTCGATCGCAAGGTTTATTTGCCGAGTGGTGGATCTCTAGTTATCGACCGCACAGAAGCTATGACAGTTGTCGATGTGAACACCGGCAAGTTTGTTGGCTCTGGCGGAAACCTCGAAGAGACCGTGACCAAGAACAACCTCGAAGCTGCCGAAGAAATCGTTCGCCAGATGCGTCTTCGCGACATCGGTGGAATTATCGTCATCGACTTCATCGACATGGTTCTCGAATCAAACCGCGATCTCGTTTTGCGTCGATTGATGGAATGCCTCAGTCGCGACCGCACTAAGCACCAGGTTGCCGAAGTCACTTCGCTCGGCTTGGTTCAGATGACTCGAAAGAAGCTCGGCATCGGGCTGCTCGAAGCATTCAGCGAACCTTGTGAAGCTTGTGCTTCGCGCGGTGTCATCGTGCACCACGAGCCAATCATGCGCTCTAAGCAGCACGTCGGCGAAGACTCAAAGCCGCAGAAGCAGCAGCAGGGCAAGCAGAAGAACCGCGACAAGAAGCCAGAGGTTGCCAAGGTGGTTACCCCTGAGCGTGCCGTCGAACTCGGAAACGCCATCACCAAGATTGCCGCTTCGACCGTTGCCGCCCACGAGGCAGCCGGAGAGCCGAGCCCAATTGTGGCTCCGGTAATCAAGGATGCTGGCGACAGCGCAGCTCCAGAGGCCGCACAGGCCAGCGATTTGCTCGAATCGGTGCTAGAGGCTCTTCCTGAGCCAAAGGCTCCGGGGCAGGGCAGAAGAAAACCTCGAAGCCGTCGGGGTCGCTAGCTAAAAAAGCCGAAAACTAGGGCAAATAGGTTTGACCATAGCCAGATTGGTGGCTAAACTAGAACCTCGTTGCCCGCTGAGTTTTCGCGAATGCAACATTTTCAATTCTTTGAACAAAGGGTAGATCTGTGGTTTACGCAGTAGTCCGCGCAGGCGGCCGTCAAGAGAAGGTGTCAGTCGGCACCATCGTCACGCTCGACCGTATCAAGCAAGACGGCAGTGGCAAGATCGAGCTTCCAGTACTTTTGCTAGTCGACGGTGACAAAGTCACTTCAGACGCAGCAGCTTTGGCAAAGGTGAAGGTTACCGCTGAGGTAATCGGCGACCTTCGTGGCCCAAAGATCATCATTCAGCACTACAAGAACAAGACCGGTTTCAAGCGCCGCATGGGTTTCCGTGCAGAGCTAACCCGTGTCAAGGTCACTGAGATTAAGTAAAGGACTGACACAAAATGGCTTCCAAAAAAGGTGTTAGCTCGACCCGAAACGGTCGCGATTCAAATGCACAGCGTCTTGGCGTAAAGCGTTACGCAGGTCAAGTTGTTAACTCAGGCGAAATCATTGTTCGTCAGCGCGGAACTCACTTTCACCCAGGTGTAAACGTGGGCAAGGGCAAAGACGACACTCTGTTCGCACTTGCTGCAGGCGCAGTTCAGTTCGGCACCAAGGGTGGCCGCCGCGTAGTCAACATTGTTGTTGCTGCTTAACTAACAAAACTCTCAGCGAGGCGAGCCTTTGGCTCGCCTTTGCTGTTTCTAAACGCATCGGGAGGGAATCATGGTTACATTCGTTGATCAAGTCACCCTTCACCTACGCGCCGGAAACGGCGGCGACGGTTGCGTTTCTGTGCACCGCGAAAAGTTCAAGCCACTAGCTGGCCCAGACGGCGCTGACGGTGGCAACGGTGGAAGCATCTCGCTAATCGCCGACCCGAACACAACCACTCTTCTCGAATATCACTTTCACCCGCACCGCAGCGGTGGCGACGGTGGCGACGGTGCCGGTGATTTTCGCAATGGCGCAACCGGTGCCGATGTAAAGCTTCCGGTTCCAATTGGAACAGTCGTCAAGAAGGCCAATGGCGAACTAATCGCTGACCTTCTTGAGCCAGGCATGGAGCTCGTGGTCGCCGAAGGCGGCATGGGCGGCAAGGGCAACGCAGCGCTCTCGAGCTCGAAGCGCAAGGCACCAGGTTTCGCTTTGCTCGGCGTTCCTGGTTGGCAGGGCGATGTAATTCTTGAGCTCAAGACCGTTGCAGACGTTGCTCTTGTGGGCTATCCGAGTGCTGGCAAATCTAGCTTGATTGCTTCGATGTCTGCCGCTCGACCGAAGATCGCAGATTACCCGTTCACAACTTTGCACCCGAACCTTGGCGTGGTTCAGGCCGAGCAAACCCGCTATGTAATCGCAGATGTTCCAGGGCTTATCGAGGGTGCGAGCGAAGGCAAGGGCCTTGGTCTGCAGTTCTTGCGTCACGTTGAGCGTTGCTCGGCCCTGCTGCACGTTATCGATTGCGCAACACTCGAGCCACAGCGTGACCCAATCACAGACCTCGAAAAGATTTTGCACGAACTCGATGCATATCAGGTTCCTGAAGGTGAGCTTCCGCTAACTCAGCGTCCACAGTTGATTGCCTTGAACAAGGCAGATGTTCCTGACGCTCGCGAGCTCGCCGAATTCGTAAAGCCTGATCTCGAGGCTCGCGGTTACCGAGTGTTTATCGTTTCGGCAGCGAGCCACGAAGGTCTTCGCGAACTCAACTTCGCTCTCGCGAAATTGGTCGAGCAAGAGCGCAAGACTCGCGCAGCAATCGCACCTGTGCGACCAAGAATCACATTGATGCAGTCGCGTCGCGACGAGAGCAAGTTCACCGTGACCAAAGAGAACTCTCACGAAGGCGAGTTCTTCAGAATTCTCGGCGTCAAACCAGAGCGATGGGTTGCGCAAACACAGTTCGGTAACGACGAAGCCGTTGGCTACCTTGGTGACCGACTATTCAAACTTGGAATCGAAGAGGCCCTATTCAAGGCTGGCGCTATTGCAGGTTCAACAGTTGTTATTGGCCCAGGTCAGGGCGTTCTCTTCGACTGGGAGCCTTCTATTGCTAGCGCCGGTGAACTAATCGGTGGCCGTCGAGGCGAAGACATTCGAATTGATCAGAACCCACGACGCACCACAAACGATCGCCGCGAAGCTTATAAAGAACGCATGGATCGCAAGGCCGAAATTCGTGCCGAGATGGAGAAAGAACGCAAGGCCGGTATCTGGTCTAAGCCTTCTGACTTCAAACCGGAGAATCCGGTTGTTAAGGGCGAGAACCAAGATCGCAGCGAGGCAAGCGAGCAGGAGGACTAATGGTTCTTCACAATCAATCAGACTTGACTAGCGCAAAGCGCGTTGTCGTCAAAGTTGGTTCGTCTTCAATCAGTGGCGAAAATCAACACAAGATCGAGAAATTGGTCGATGCTCTCGCAACTGCACACAAAACCGGCCAAGAAGTTATTTTGGTGACCTCTGGAGCAATCGCAACCGGAATGCCGCTCTTGAACCTCGAATCTAAACCTGACGACTTGGCAACTTCACAGGCATTGGCTTCGGTTGGTCAGGGGCGATTGATCTCTCGCTATCAGAGCAGCCTCGAGCGCTATGACCTAATTGCCGGGCAGGTATTGCTAACCGCTCAAGATCTTGAGGGCACAGAAACTCGCGAGAACGCGAAGCGTGCGATGGAGCGCTTGGTCTCGCTTCGAGTGATTCCTATCGTGAACGAGAACGACACCGTTGCCACCGCAGAAATTCGCTTCGGCGATAACGACCGTCTCGCAGCTTTGGTTGCGGTGTTGGTCGAAGCCGATGCCCTTATTTTGCTTAGCGATGTCGACGCACTCTATGACATGCCACCAAGCAAGCCGGGCGCGAAGCGCATCGAGCGCGTTGCCTTCGGCGACGAACTAGCTGAGGTCGAGATTGGTGGCTCTGGCAGCAGCGTAGGCACCGGCGGTGCAGTAACCAAGGTTTCGGCCGCCAAAGTTGCAACAGAGGCCGGAGTCTCTGTTCTGTTGACAAGCTCAGACCTTGTCGCAGAGGCTCTCACTGGGCAAAATGTAGGAACCTGGTTCGAAGCAAAGGAGCACTAATGCTTTCAGCAATCGACAAAATGAATTTGGT
>JBEGTK010000081.1:0-4641 GCA_041179445.1 Actinomycetota bacterium
TTGGCTCGGTTCAATTGCGACCTATGCCGCGCTGACTTTCTTTGTTGTTCGCGGTGCCGACTTCAAGGCGATTTCACCGAACCAAACCATGGGATTGATTTTTCCGGTTCTGTTTTTCGCACTCATCATGATTGCCGGATCAGTTCTTGGCGAACCTCGCCCGGTTTATGGAGTGGCAAGGGGAGTGCAGTCTGCGGAGCGGGCAGCTATCCGTGGCTTCTTTGAAAAGACTTTTGCCGCATTGCCCTGGGTGATTCGCGTGGTTTGGTCGCCTGCGCTGCGAGCAGGCACCGCGGTGACCAGTGGGCATCGCGCTGCTAGTTGCATTCAACTGGATCGGCGTCATCACTTTTTATGAGAGCGTGCACGCAACCGTGCTCGGCGGTTTTGCAATTACCAGTGCGCAGATTTCACTGCTGCCAAACTTCGTAATTTATGCAGCTAGTTGGTTCACCGGTGTCGGCTTCTCTATTGGTGCAGGTTCGCTCATCTCGCCACTCGGTTCGGCAGCAGGGCCGCTTCCGGCGATTCCGGTTTTGGCAGTCTTGCCGCAGGGAACTCTCGGCTTCGGAATGATCGCAGTTGTTGTTCCACTGGTGCTTGCGTTTTTTGCAACGCTTGCAATCAAGAAGCATGCCGACGATGTGCGCTTCGAATTTGCAACACCTATTGCCTCTGCCCTTGCGCTCGGTTTGTCGATTGCTTTTATAGCGGCTTCGCAGATGGCACTTTTGGCTTGGCTCGCATCAGGTGCGTTTGGCCCTGGTCGTTTTCAAAGCAATGGCGTGAACCCGCTGGTTCTGTTTGCCGTGGTCTTTGTTGAGGTGGCAGCGGTCTCAGTTCTCGCATCGTTCTTCTCTGCTCGACCTGATCGACCAGACCACCCGCTGCTCACAAGCAAGCGCGATTAATCGCGGCTGGCTCGAAAGTAAAATAGAACCGTGTTGTCAGTCGTAGTGCTCATCTCAGGCTCAGGTTCTAACCTGAAAGCGCTGCTAGACGCCGCAGATAACCCGCTATTCGGAGCCCGAATCTTGGCGGTTGGGGCAGACAACCCGGCCGATGGCCTTGCCCACGCAGACTTGTATGGAATTCCGACCTTCGTGGTTTCGCCAACTAACTTCGATAGCCGCGAGGCTTGGGCAGAGGTGCTGCTCGAAAACATCAACTTCTTCAAGCCAGACCTAGTGGTGCTCGCCGGCTTCATGCGCATCTTGCCAGCCAACTTCGTGCGAGCACTGTCACCGAACCTGATCAACACCCACCCATCTTTGCTACCCAAGTTTCCGGGAGCACACGCCGTTCGCGACGCGCTGAGCGCGGGCGAGACCATCACCGGAGTAACCATTCACGTTGTTGACGAAGGCGTCGATACTGGGCCACACATTGCCCAACGCGAAGTTGCAATTCAGTCAGGCGATTCAGAGGCCGAGCTGCACGAGCGAATAAAAGTCGTCGAGCGCGAATTGCTTGTCGAGACCGTAAAGGCATTTGCCGACAAGAAACGAGAAACCAATGGCAGCCGTTAACCCGCACTCACCAGCTGACTACCGTCACTTCGACCGCATTCAAATTCGTCGCGCACTAATTTCTGTTTCAGACAAAACCGGATTGCTAGAACTCGCTGCAGCGCTTGCAGCAAATGGTGTTGAAATGGTTTCGACGGGTTCGACAGCAAAGACAATTGCTGATGCAGGTTTTGCTGTCTTCGAAGTTTCAGAAGTCACTGGGTTTCCAGAGTCACTCGATGGTCGCGTAAAAACTTTGCACCCGAGCATCCATGCAGGTTTGCTCGCAGACATGCGACTAATTGCACACGAGGGTCAGCTCGACGCACTCAAGGTGAAGCCGTTTCAACTCGTTGTCGTAAATCTCTATCCGTTTGTGCAGACCGTGCAGTCTGGCGCGAAGGGTGACGCGGTCGTCGACCAGATTGACATCGGCGGCCCAGCGATGGTTCGCGCATCGGCTAAAAACCACGCGAACGTTGCGATTGTCACCGACCCAGCTCGCTACGGCGAAGTCATCGAAACCCTAAACCACGGCGGAACGACGCTTGCACAGCGCCGCGCCTTCGCCCTTGCTGCCTTCTCGCACACCGCGAAATATGACACCGCGGTGGCCAACTGGTTTGCGGCCGAGCTAGAGGCCGAGTGGCGCAAGAACGCAGACCAGACCATCGACGCAGCAAGCAAGAACCCAGGCTTTGCGAGCAACCTTGAGATCAAAGGCGAGCTGACCTCGGTTCTTCGCTATGGCGAAAACTCGCACCAGGCTGCGGCGCTATACCGGGCGAGCAACGAGTCGATGGGCATCGCTCAGGCTCGTCAGCACGGCGGCAAAGACATGTCTTATAACAACTACGTTGACGCCGATGCAGCACTTCGCGCTGCATATGACTTCAGCGAACCGGCCGTTGCAATCATCAAACACGCAAACCCTTGTGGCATTGCGGTTGGCGACCCAAATGCGGCAGACCCAATTGCAGACGCTCACGCAAAGGCACACATGTGCGACTCGATGTCGGCTTTTGGTGGCGTTATTGCAGCTAACCGAATTGTCACCGTTGAGATGGCAAAACAGATTTCACCAATCTTCACCGAGGTGATTGTTGCACCGGGATACGAAATCGAAGCACTGCAAATTCTGTTGAAGAAGTCAGATCTTCGCATTCTCGAATTGCCAGCATCTTATGCTCGCGAGAAGTATGAATTCCGTCAGATTTCTGGTGGCATTTTGGTTCAAGAGTCAGACGAGTTCAGCAACTTCAACACCCTTGGCTGGTCTCTCGTCTCTGGCAAGAAGGCCGACCCAGAAACCATGCGCGATCTTGAGTTCGCATGGCGCGCCTGCCGTTCGGTTAAGTCGAACGGAATCTTGCTTGCCAAAGACGGAGCTTCTGTTGGTGTTGGAATGGGGCAGGTTAACCGAGTTGACTCTTGCAAGCTTGCGGTGAATCGCGCAGAGTCTCGCTCGCGCGAGTCGGTTGCAGCTTCAGACGCATTCTTTCCGTTTGCAGATGGTCTTCAGGTACTCATCGATGGTGGCGTGAAGGCGGTTGTTCAGCCTGGTGGGTCGAAGCGCGACGCCGAAGTGATTGCGGCGGCAGAGGCTGCTGGCATCACCATGTATTTCACTGGCGAACGCCACTTCTTTCACTAGAGAGTTTGCTGCCCTGGTTGCCCAGTCAGGTTTCCTTCTAAGGCAGCGCGATCAGGTCTTTCGAATGCTCAGCGTTGCGGGTTTGAGAGCCTCTGTTTATTGACATAGACTGCAAGGCTGACCCGATTTCGGAATAACTCTCGGGCTCTGCAGTTAGGTAATTAAGTGAAATCCCAAGGAACCGTAGCAACTCTGCTGCGCATCTTTCCTTATGCCAAGAGCGCTCTGCCAAGAGTCGTGCTCGGCATCGTTGCCGCACTCGCATCGCAGATCTTCGCCCTAACCATTCCTGGCTACCTCAGCGGCCTCGTCAACGGCCTAAAGACTTCTCCTTCTGTGGCAGCCTTGATTCCGGCGGTCGCCATCGTCTTGGCCCTCGGCATCGCCGAGGCATTCATGGTTCTGCTTCGCCGCTGGCTCGTGCTCACGCCCGGCACTCACGTTGAGGCCGGCCTTCGTCGAACCCTCTATGCGAAGCTGCAAGACCTTCCGGTTGGCTTTCACGACAAGTGGCCGAGCGGGCAGTTGCTCAGCCGCGTGACTGGCGACCTCTCGCTTATTCGTCGTTGGCTCTCATTCGGTCTGGTGCTGATGGTTTCGAACGTCATCACAATCGTCATCGGTTTGATCATCTTGGTGAATTACCACTGGATTCTCGGAGCGATTTTTATCGTCACCTCGATTCCAATTTGGCTAAAGGGCTTCAAGTTCGAAAAGGAATATCACCGAGTAGCACGTCAGTCGCAAGACCAGGCAGGTGACCTAGCCACTTCGGTCGAAGAGTCTGTGCACGGCATTCGCGTTCTCAAGGCATTCGGCCGCGGCGATTTCTTCGCAGAGAAGTTCAAGGTTGACGCAGCGAACCTAAAGAGCACCGAGCTGAAGAAGGCCGGCCTTATCGCAAACATTTGGATCTACCTAATTCTTGTTCCAGAGTTCGCGGTTGGTCTTTCAATGCTCGTCGGAATCTTCTTGGTTTCAGACAACCAACTAACCATCGGTGGTTTGGTTGCATTCTTTGCAACTGCTCGCGTCTTGGCTTGGCCAACCGAGTCAATCGGTTTCTTCTTGTCGATGACACTCGATGCCAAGTCAGCGGTGCAACGTTTCTTCGAAGTTATTGATACCGATGTTGAAATCACAGACCCAGAGAACCCGAAAACCATCAAGAAGCCAAAGGGGCGTTTGGTTTTCAAGAACGTTCACTTTAGATATAGCGACGCTCCAGAATCACAACCAGATCTGCTCAACGGTGTCGACCTCGAAATCGAACCTGGCGAATCGGTTGCCCTAATCGGTGTCACTGGTTGCGGAAAGACCAGCCTCACCGCGCTTGCCACTCGCCTCTATGAGGTGACCGGCGGTTCGATTGAGCTCGACGGCGTCGACATTCGTGATTTGACTCGCGAAGAGCTTCGCAGTCACATTGCCATGGCATTCGAAGACGCCACCCTGTTCTCATCGAGCGTGAAAGACAAC
>JBEGTK010000082.1:0-4436 GCA_041179445.1 Actinomycetota bacterium
TCCACCGGAGCAAGCTCCAGCTTCATCGTTCGACTTGCATGTGTTAAGCACGCCGCCAGCGTTCGTCCTGAGCCAGGATCAAACTCTCCGTAAAAATTTTTCTCTCACCAGCAAGCTGGCAAGAAATTTTTCGAAACGCCGGAAAATTGGCGCATCAGTTTGATCTGACTAAATAGATGTCATTGCTGACAATCTGTCTAATCCAATTTGTTCTCTTGGCTAGTTACAAGTAACTAACCAACAGGTTCTTGGCATCGACATAGATTTTTGTGCACACTGTTGAGTTCTCAAAGATCGGATGCTGCTACAGCTTTTCGCTAGAAAATCCGCAGAGCAACTTCACTAACTTACCAAAGAATTTCTGTTTGTCAAAGCCTGACACGCAGAAATTATTTAGAAGTTGGTAACAGCCAAATATCCACTAAAACAAAGGCCTTTAGAGCCGTTGCTAGCTTCACGCTTGTCTGTTGTTTTGTTGCACTTGAGCCGGCTACCTAATCAGGATCTGCCAAACTTTGGTCAACAGGTGTCAACATTACGCATTGATAACTTTGATGTCAAATCGAAATGGGCATATATCCCAATAATTTTGCCGATTTTTGCAAAATTTTCGAAAATTCTGGCCTATTTCTTGAAAATGCCGGCCAGGGTCTTCTTGCCGCGACGCAGAACAGCGAATTGCTGCTGGATAAAGTCATCAAGCACGGCAGCCTCATCATCAACCTTGACGTTGTTGAGATAGACGCCACCCTCTGCGATAGCCCGACGGCCAGCCGAGAGACTTGCCACTAACCCGGTGTCTACCAGCAGGGATGCGATCGGCGTTGCAGGTGCTGCCTGCACATTTGGCAATTCGCCGAGCGCCGAACGCAAGGTTGCAGCATCGAGAGCTGACAACTCCCCCATGCCAAACAATGCAGCAGACGCATCAATTGCAGCCTGCGCTTCTTCTGGTGAGTGCACGAGTGCGGTTACTTCAAAAGCTAAACGCTTCTGCGCGGCACGTAGATGCGGGGCTGCAACAGTCTGCTGCTCGAGCTCATCGATTTCTGCACGTGAGAGGAACGTGAAAACTTTTAGCCTGTCGACTACGTCGGCGTCTTCGACGTTTAACCAGAACTGATAGAACGCATATGGAGAAGTGAATTCTGAATCTAACCAGACAGCATTGCCCTCAGATTTTCCGAACTTCTTGCCATCAGAATTCGTAATCAAAGGTGTAGCGAGAATGTGCGCGCTCTTGCCTTCAACCTTGTGAATCAAATCGGTTCCGCTTGTGAGGTTTCCCCACTGGTCGCTACCGCCTGTTTGTAGAACACAGTCGTATCGACGGAACAACTCTAAGAAGTCGAGACCCTGAAGAATTTGGTAACTGAACTCGGTGTAACTGATTCCGTGTTCACTGTTTAGTCGAGCACTAACTGCATCTTTGCTAAGCATCTTGCCGACACGAAAGTGTTTTCCGATTTCGCGCAAGAAATCAATCGCAGATATTGGTGCTGTCCAGTCGAGGTTGTTAACCATGCGCGCTGCGTTGTCACCTTCGAACGAAAGAAAACGTGCCGCTTGCTTGCCGAGTTTTTCAACCCACTCTTCGACAGTCTCGCGAGTGTTCAAAGTGCGCTCTGCTGTTGGACGTGGGTCGCCAACAAGACCGGTAGAACCACCAATTAATGCGAGTGGTTTGTGACCGGCGAGCTGAAGACGACGCATGGTTAGCAGCTGCACTAAGTTGCCTAGGTGCAAACTCGCGGCGGTCGGATCGAAGCCGCAGTAGTAAGTGATTGAACCCGATGTGAGCGCCTTGCGCAATTCTTCTTCGTCGGTAGACAAGGCAACGAGCCCGCGCCATTTGAGTTCTTCAAGAACGTCTTTGAATGACGAGTCGTTTGACTGCTGACTAAGAGTTGAACTCAATTGAAACCTTCTTCTATGCGTTGCGCTTTGGTGCAAGTTTGCGTAGTGCCGTTATTTGATCAAGCACTCTAGGTAGTGCGGTTCCGCCGGCACCCTGTCGAGCTTTGATAGAGCCACCAACGCTGAGCACGTCTCTTACATCTGGTGTAAGCATCGGCGAAATAGCAGCCATGTCTGCATCAGCAACCTCGTGCAGATCAAGGTTGTGCTGCTCACACCAAGAAACCAACTTGCCGGTGATTTCGTGTGCGTCGCGGAACGGAACTTTTTTCTTCACTAACCACTCTGCTACGTCGGTTGCAAGCGAGAAACCCGCAGGTGCGAGAACTTCGAGTCGGTTTCTGTTGAACGTTAGTGTCGCAATCATTCCGGTGAATGCCGGAAGCACGAGAGTTAGCTGATCAATTGAATCGAAAACCGGTTCTTTGTCTTCTTGCAAATCGCGGTTGTATGCAAGTGGCAAACCTTTGAGAGTTGCAAGCAATCCGGTTAGATTGCCGATCAATCGACCTGACTTGCCTCGAGCAAGTTCAGCGATGTCTGGGTTTTTCTTTTGCGGCATGATTGACGAACCGGTAGAGAAAGAATCGTGCAACTTGATGTAGTCGAATTCTGCACTCGCCCAAATAATGATCTCTTCGCTGAAGCGCGAAAGATTAATGCCGATCAATGTTGTGATGAACAAAAACTCTGCGACGACATCGCGACTTGCGGTTGCATCAATTGAGTTTTGAGTTGGCGCGAAAAGACCAAGTTCTGCAGCGACAAGATTCGGATCTAATCCGAGGGTGTTTCCGGCGAGCGCGCCAGCACCGTATGGCGAGAGCGACGCACGTTTCTTGAAGTCTTGCAAACGCTCTAGATCGCGAACCAAAGGCCAGGCATGGGCAAGGATGTGATGAGAAAGCAGAACCGGCTGTGCGTGCTGAAAGTGCGTGCGGCCTGGCATAGCGACACCAAGGTGCTCTTCTGCCCTGGTCAAAATTACTTCGATGAGGTCAATGACCAGTCGGTGCAAAACCTCTGACTGCTCGAGCAGATAGATGCGAATCAGAGTGGCGATTTGGTCGTTTCTCGAGCGACCAGCTCGCACCTTGCCGCCAAGCTCTGGACCAGCGATTTCAATTAGCCCTCGCTCTAGAGCCGAGTGCACGTCTTCGTCGGTCTGTTTAGCTGCGAAGCTGCCCGATTCAACTCGGTTAAGCAGCTCGACAAGGCTTCTGTCGAGCTTTTCGTGCTCGAGAGTAGATAGGTAGCCGGCAGACATCAAGGCTTTGATGTGTGCGCGGGTTCCGGCGATGTCGTACTTAGCCAAACGCCAGTCAAAGTGCACTGAACGACTTAGGGCCGCTAAGGAATCGGCAGGGCCGCCTTCAAATCGGCTGCCCCAGAGTGAATTTGCGTCGTTCATTCGCCAATTCTATTCGGCGCACCCGCGCCAGACCGGCTAGCGCTGTTCGGCAAGCCAAGCGAGCAGTGCCTTCTGAGCGTGAAGGCGATTCTCGGCTTCATCCCAGATGACAGACTGCGGGCCATCGATGACCTCTGCTGAAACTTCGTAACCACGGTAGGCCGGCAGGCAGTGCATGAAAATCGCGTCTGCCTTGGCTCGGGCCATGAGAGCCGAATCAACGGTGAAACCGGCAAAGTCGGCAACGCGCTTCGCTTTTTCGGCCTCTTGACCCATAGAAATCCAGGTATCAGTGACAACAACGTCTGCGCTAGCGATAGCGGCAATTGGATCTGAGTGAACTTCGATCGAACCGCCGGTCTCTGCAGCAATCGACTCGGCACGCTTCACGATAGCGGCACTTGGCAAGTATTCAGGCGGGCTAGCCATCGACACGTGCATTCCGGCCATGGCGCAAGCAATTAGGTATGAGTTGGCCATGTTGTTCGCTGCGTCGCCGATGTAGCTAATCTTCAGGCCTGCGAGCTGACCCTTGTGCTCTTGGATGGTCATCAAGTCGGCCAACAACTGGCAAGGGTGATAGTCATCGCTGAGCGAATTGACAACCGGAACCTTTGAATTGGCAGCCATTTCTTCGAGGCCGTGGTGCGCGTAGGTGCGCCAGACAATTGCAGCCACCTGGCGATCTAGCACTCGAGCCGTGTCGGCAACGCTCTCTTTGCCGCCCATCTGGCTGCTCTGACTGTCGATGATTAGCGGAACGCCGCCCAAATCGGCAACGCCAACGGCAAATGAAACGCGCGTGCGAGTTGAGGTTTTATCGAAGATTAGAGCGACGGTCTTTGGCCCCTCGTATGGTCGAGCGCTGTAAGGCGATTTCTTGAGTTCGATTGCTCGACGAATAATTGCCGCCTGTTCGGCAGGCCTGGACGCATAGCCCGACGCACTGCCATTGCGTGCCACCTCTCGGCTCAGGCTGCTGGCACTGCGCCCCAGCGTCTTGGCAATCGAGCGCAGGCTGTGTCCTTGCTGTCGCAGGCTCGCCAGCGTCACGCGTTCTTCAGGCTGCAGCTGTTTGTATCTCGTCGTCATCTTCACACCTTACCGG
>JBEGTK010000083.1:0-4429 GCA_041179445.1 Actinomycetota bacterium
ACCAACTTTGGCAAGCAATATGGACAGTTTGTGCGCTTCAACTTTGCGACGAGCAAAGAGAACATCACTGCTGCAATCGACCGCATCAGCTGCGTCTAAAGCAAACCGGCGCTAGAGCTTCTTGAGCGCCTGTTCGATGTCGCGAATTAGGTCGCTCGCGTGCTCAAGGCCGACAGACAAACGCACCGTGCTTTCGGTGATGCCCATTTTCGCCTGAACCTCTGCGGTCAAACGGCGGTGAGTTGTCGAGCTCGGGTGAGTCATGAGTGACTTCGAGTCGCCCAGGTTGTTCGAAATGTCGATCACCTGAAGCGCGTTCATGAACTTGAACACCTTTGACTTGTCGCCCTTGAACTGAATCGCGATTGTCGAACCGCCACCGCGCATCTGCTTCTTGGCAAGCGCGTGACTTGGGTGCGACTTTAACCACGGATAGCGAACTGCCTTTACCTTCGCGTGACCCTCAAGAAACTTTGCAACTTCGAGAGCGGTGCTGCTCATACGTTCGACTCGCATGCTCATGGTTTCGAGTGACTTGGTGAGCACCCACGCTTCGAAAGCACCCATGGTTGGGCCGGTGTGGCGGGTGAATTGACGAAGCACTCCGTGAATGTAATCTTTCTTGCCGCACACCACACCACCGAGAACTCGACCCTGGCCATCGATGTGCTTGGTTGCCGAATACATGACTACGTCCGCACCGAGCTCGAGTGGTTTTTGCAAAACGGGTGAAGCCAGAACGTTGTCGACGATCACGGTTGCCCCAACTTTGTGAGCCAGGTCACTCACGATTCGAATGTCGACGATCTCCATAAGTGGGTTGCTAGGGGTTTCGATAAAGACGACCTTGGTTGACTTCGAGAGAGCCGCCGCCCAAGTCTTCTTGTCGTTGCCCTCGACGAGCTCGATGGTCACGCCCCACTTTGGCAAGATTTCGGTGAGCACGACGTAGCAAGAACTGAACATCGATGCCGAGGCCACGATGTGGTCGCCGGCCTGAACCAAACAGGCAACCGAAGCGAACATCGCAGACATTCCAGTTGAGGTCGCGAGCGCTGCCTCAGAGCCTTCAATGGCAGCAATTCGCTGTTCGAAGGTGGCGACGGTTGGGTTGCCAAAGCGTGAATACAAGAAGTGGTCGGTTTCATCCTTGAAGGCTGCCTCAGCCTGCTCGGCCGAGTCATAGGTGAAGCCAGAGTTTAGAAAGAGGGCTTCGCCGGTCTCGCCAAAGCCGGTGCGCGAAAGGCCGCCGCGAACGGCAACGGTGTCTGGGTGAAGGTTCCACGCCGGCGCTGGGGCGTCGATGCTGTCTTGATAACCCCATGGGCGATTGCGCTTAGTCATTCGCCAATTTTAGCCAAGTGGTCGTGGTTTGATTTATTTGAGGTGGTGAACGATGGGCGATTGGCTTGCGCGTCGCCCGCCGAGCCTAAAAAAGGGCACCGTTGATTTAGAGGCGTTAGACGAGTTCTTTCTTGAGCCCTACCTCGAAATGCTCGCAGACCCCGAAGTTGGCCGTCTGACTGGCCCCGCGCCAAAGTTCACCCGCGAACGCATCGTCGAATGGTTGACCACAAGGCCTCTCGCCGAAGGTCGCCTCGACTGGGCAATTCGCGAATCGAAGCTCGGCGAGTTTGTCGGCGAGATCGTTTTGAATGAATACGAACTCAAAGACAACTCGATGAATCTGCGCATTGCACTGCGTGGCCCAAAATATTTCAATCACGGATACGGCTCTGACGCAATCGAAGCGGTGCTGATTTTTGCTTTCGACAAGCTAAAACTGCGTCGCATTCATTTGAGTGTCTGGACAGAAAACCCTCGGGCAATTTCGACTTACGAAAAATTCGGTTTTCAGGCGAAACGTCAATACAGCGAAGACGGTTATCGCTGGCAGCGCATGGTTGTCGAAAAGCAAGACCTCATCAAAGCACTAGCCGAGCGCAAGATTGCAGAGCATCTAGATCTTGAGAATTGGAAGTTCGAGTTCGATTCTGCAAAGCGCCGCGCAGGCCTCTGCAACTACACCGAACAGAAGATTCAACTTTCGAAATATCACGTTGACATTCACTCGGTCGATGAAAACATGCAGGTGGTTTTGCACGAGGTGGCTCACGCGATGGCAGGCAGCGAAGCCGGGCACTCAAAAGTTTGGTTGGCGACTGCTAAAAGAATTGGCTATCGCGCCGAGAAATTCACTGGCAAAGAAATTGCGCAAGAGACTGCACCATGGATAGGCGTTTGCCCAATGGGTCACAAGCACTATCGCTACCGCAGGCCAAAGCAGATGGTTTCGTGCGCGCTCTGCACTAAGAACTTTGACTCGCGCTATGTGATTCGCTGGAGAAAACGCGAAGACTAATTAGCCAATGCTGGTGCTCATGTAGAGCAACTGGTAGACCACGAAACCGGCGAAGAAGTTGAGCCAGATGAACCTGCGCCACCCGCGGTTTGCGCTCTCGCAGTTTTCGTCTGTGATGTTCAGGTGCGGCAGCAAAATCAGCAGGTATGGCACTGCCGCGATCGCGGCCCAATTTGCTGGCGCGGGCACGCCCAACATGAGCACCCCGGCTGCGAGATAGAGCGCAAAGGCAAAGCGGGTGGTGCGCCGGGCGCCGATAACTGTGGCAATGCTCGAGATGCCACCCTCGCGGTCGGCTTTCACGTCTTGAACCGCACCGAAGGCGTGCGATGCCATGCCCCAGAAGGCAAAGGCAACCCAGCTCTGCCAGAGCACCGGTTCAAATAGGCTGTGGCCGACAAGCAGGGCCGCGAAAAGCATCGGGTTCACGAAGTGGCTGGCCGAGGTTAGCGAGTCGAGAAACGCCTTCTCTTTGAAGCGAAGACCCTTAACGCTGTAGGCCAGCACGGTGAACACGGCAAATGCCAACATCAGCCCAGATGCAGCGTTGCCAACCGACAACAGGTATGCCACGAACGGAACGCAGCTGAGAACTGAAACCCAAATGGTCACGCGGTGCAGACTCTTGTCGAGAAGAGCGCCTTCGATGCCACCCTTGCGCGGGTTGCGCAGATCGCTCTCATAGTCGAAAACGTCGTTGATGCCATACATGAGCAGGTTGTAAGGAATCAAGAAAAACACAGTTCCGATAACCAGAGTCGCGTCGACCTTGCCGGTGAAGAACACGTATGTTGCCGCAAACGGAAACGCCGTGTTGATCCACGAAATCGGTCTAGATGAATGCAGTAGGGCTTTCAGCGTCACAAAAATGCTGTTCATTATTGCTCGGCCTTTTTCGAGACCCACTCCATGTAGTAGCTGCGAATCAAAACAATTAGTGGCACAAGAACCAGCGTGTAAGCAAAGTCTTCGACTGGCGCATAGAGAATCTTGATGCCAGATAGCTTGCTCTCGTCATAGCTGACGATTCCGAAAGCCACGATGAAGTTATCAAAGATAGCCGTCATCACCATAAGCACCAAAACCGGAACCCGGTCGAAGCAAAGTCTGCTTGTGCGAAACTTTGCGAAATACAAAAACAGAATTGGCACAACAAAGAACGAGTTGAGTTGCATGTAGGTCACTTGTCGACCTGCTTGCTATAGCGAACCCAGCCGGCCATTGCGAGTTGCCCGCAATAGGCGAGCAGCGTTAGAAAGAACGCCTCTTCGATTGGGTATTCGTGAAACACCTGCACACCAATTAGCAAATTGTTTTCACCCTTGAAGAAGATTCCGTTGGCAATGCCGAAGGCATCCCAGATTGAAAAGAAAACAACCGCGGCAACCGTGGTGATAGTCGCCAGACGAACGTCTGCGAAGAAGGCCAACTTGAACCTGCGGTCGACCATCGCTAGACCTGCTAGCGAAACGACGATTGCGGCCAAGTAAAGCCCAGGCATTAGAGCTTCTTTAGCGACTTGGTTGGGGTGGTCGAACGGTCGCCGACCAGGTGCTTATAGACAAGCTCGGCACCGATGAGGCACATCGGCAGGCCGATGCCAGGCAGGGTGTTGTGGCCCGCGTAATAGAGCCCGCTTGCCTTCTTGCTCTTGTTGCGTGGTCTGAAGAATGCGCTCTGCCACAGGCTGTGAGCCATGCCGAGTGCAGTGCCCGACCAGGCGTTCAGGTCGTTTGCAAAGTCGGCTGGGCCAATGATCTTGCGAACCACGATGCGCTCTTTGAGGTCGTCGATGTCTGCCCACTCGCCAATCTGGTCGATGATTCGATCTGCGGCCGCCTCAAGTTCAGCGCCGAGATCAACGACAACGTGGCCGACGCCAAGGGCGCGGCGCAGCAGGTAGCCGTAGTCGGCGGCGCTCTTGGCGAACTTGACCGGGTCGGCGCTCTTGGCGGTCTCGCCGTCTCTGTGCGCGTCTCTGAGTTTCTTGTCTGTGGGCTCTTCGGTTTTTTCGTCCGACATGGCGGTGCCCTGGGTGTCGACGGTGCCGACGCTGCGCGCCTCGGT
>JBEGTK010000084.1:0-4424 GCA_041179445.1 Actinomycetota bacterium
CGGTTGGAGTTCTCACGCAGAAGGTTCTGCGCTGATTTCATTCGGAGGAACCAAAGTTCTTTGCACCGCATCGTTCACCCCGGGCGTTCCTCGCTGGAAAGTCGGCAAGGGTGAAGGCTGGGTGACAGCCGAATATGCAATGTTGCCTCGCGCAACTCACGACCGCAACGATCGCGAAGCAGTCAAGGGCAAGGTTGGCGGTCGCACTCACGAAATATCTAGACTCATTGGCCGTTCGCTTCGAGCCATCATCGACGTTCGCGAACTTGGCGAAAACACCATCGTGATTGACTGCGATGTTCTGCAGGCAGATGGTGGCACCCGCACCGCTGCAATCACCGGCGCATACATTGCGCTGCATGATGCAATCGAGTGGGCTCGCGAACACAAACACATTCCGGCAAAGTCAAAGCCCCTAAGCGACAGCGTTGCTGCAATCTCGGTTGGCATCATCGATGGAGAGCCATTTCTTGACCTTGCTTACACCGAAGACGTTCGAGCAGAAACTGACATGAACGTAGTGGTTACCGGCGGTGGCAAGTTTGTCGAGGTTCAGGGCACGGCTGAGGGGGTTCCGTTTGATCGCGATGAACTCAACCGTTTGCTTGATTTGGCGCTCAAGGGCACAGCCAAGTTGACCGAAATTCAAAAGACTGCGCTTGCCAACTAACGATGAAACTAGTTCTCGCTTCGCATAATCAGGGCAAGTTACAAGAGTTATCGGCAATCCTCGAACCGGCAGTCGCTGGTCTCGAACTTGTGAGTTATGACGGCCCAGAGCCAGTCGAAGACGGAACCTCTTATCTAGAGAACGCACTTATCAAGGCTCGAGCAGCGCACGCCCACACCGGCTTGCCAGCTATCGCAGACGACAGCGGAATCGCTGTTGAAATTCTCGGTGGATCGCCAGGCATCTTCACCGCTATTTGGTCAGGAACAAAAGACAACGTTGCAAATCGCCAACTGCTGTTGGCGCAACTAAAAGATATTCACGAAGACCACCGCGGGGCAGCTTTTGTTTGCACAATCGCTATGGTCAGCGAAGAAGGCGAACAGAGCTTCACCGGAATTTGGCCTGGTCGAGTTGCATTTGAAGAACGCGGTGAATTCGGGCACGGATACGACCCGGTGTTTATCCCAGAGGGTTTTGAAGTGACTGCCGCCGAGTTGCCACCAGAGGTCAAGAACTCAATGAGCCATCGAGCGATGGCACTTCAGCACCTAATTGCGTCGCTCTCGTCTGGCCTTTAGAAATTCTGTGACCAGGGGAATGGTCGAAATCAACAAGAAGGCACCGGTTACAAAAACCGCGTTTTCACGCACGAATGGAATCTGACCGAGAAGGGCGCCGAGCATGGTGACGCCGAAAGCCCACGAGACGACGCCGATTGCGTTGTATTTCAAGTAGCGACGATATGGCATCTCGCCAACTCCAGCGGCAATCGGAATAAAGGTTCGCATTACCGGCACAAAGTGAGCAAAGATGATTGCCTTTGCTCCGTAGCGTTCGAAGAAGGCGTGAGTGCGTTCGACATTGCGGTGATTGAAGAATTTGGACTTCGGACGATTGAAAATCGCTGGCCCAACCTTGCGACCAACCCAGTAGCCGGTCTGGTCACCTAGCCAGGCCGCCGTGGTGAACATCAGCGCTGCAAGCCAGAGCGGAAACGGCAATGTGCCGGTCGCCATCATGAGGCCCATCGGGAACAAGATGCTGTCGCCAGGCAAGAAGAAGCCGAACAGCAGGCCGGTTTCGGCATAGAGAATGCCGCAGACGATAAAGACAGACACCGGGCCGAAGTCTCTAACGATTCCTTCGATCCAGTCTTGAGCATGTAATAGATCAGTTATGTTCACGCGCCCCCAGCAGGATTCGAACCTGCGCTTCCGCCTCCGGAGAGCGGCGCTCTATCCCCTGAGCTATGGGGGCAGGGGGTTCAAACAAAGTTTATGCTGTTTGCATGTCGCTACGTCTTGCCGGTCAATGGGTTTGGGATTCATGGTTTGTGAAAGACCAAGACACCTATCACGCTTTCTATTTGCAAGCGTCGCGTGCTCTCGGCGACCCAAATCGCAGACATCGAAACGTTTCGGTTGGTCACGCAATATCAACAGACCTAATCAACTGGTCAGTCATCACTGACGCACTTGCAATTTCAGATTCACCAGCTTTTGACAGCTACACAACCTGGACGGGTTCAGTTGTTAAAAACCACGATGGCAAATGGTTCATGTTCTACACCGGCACAAGTCGCTAAGACGGCGGCGACATTCAATCAATTGGTGCTGCGACATCAGACGACCTGATCACCTGGACAAAAGTTTCGAACGAAGCATTGGTTCGCGCCGATGAACGCTGGTATGCCAAGCTCGACAAATCGCAATGGCACGACGAAGCGTTTCGCGATCCGTGGGTTTTCAAATTTGCACCGACAGACGACACCTGGCACATGCTGGTGACAGCTCGCGGCAAAGGCGGCCCCGGATTCAATAGCGGCGTGATGGGTCACGCAACTTCGAAAGACTTGTTGAACTGGTCGCTTCATGAACCGCTTAGCAAAGTTGGCGCTGGATTCGGCGAGACCGAAGTCTTTCAATATGAAATCGTCGACGGCGTGCCAATCATTTTGTTCTGCTGCAGCAACCGCTGGATTAGCGAGGAACGCAAGAGTCGCGAGACCGGCGGTGTTTATAGCCTCGTGGTCAACCCCGACCTGAGCGACATCGACATAAGCCGCTCCGTCTGTTTCGAAGTGCCAGATCTATATGCCTCGCGTCTAGTGCAGGGGCCAGACGGCGGCTGGAACCTAATCGGCTTCTGGAACGAGCCGAATGGCGAATTCGTGGGGGAGTTGAGCGACCCAATCCCGGTCACGGCAGACCCTATCCGTGGCCTGGTGCGCCGTTAGCCAAGCCGTAATGTAAGCGTTTACAAATCGTTACCAAAATCGGCCCGTTTTTGCCCTCGCGCCAGTTCGCTCGGGGTTAGTCTTTGGATTGCGCGCGTTGGCAGCAGCCTTCAGCGTTCCATTGAAAGGACAAATTAATGAAAGCAAAGCGTTTCCTCGCTGCCGCAGCAGTTGCTGCAGTTGCAGCCGCAGCGCTAACCAGCTGTGCAGCTGGCAAGCCTGCTGGTGACGGTGAAGTAACCATTTTTGGTGGTTATGGCGAAGCTCAGGCCAAGGCATTCCAGTCAGAACTTGACAACTGGAGCAAGGACTCAGGCATCAAGGTCACCTTCACTTCACTTGCATCATTCGACACCGACATCAAGGCAAAGGTCACCGCTGGTCAGGAACCTGACATCGCAATGTGGCCACAGCCAGGTGGTCTTCTAGACATGAGCGACAGCCTTCTACCGCTAAGCGAAGTTACTGACATCGCTCCAGTGCAGAAGACTCTTGTTCCTGGATGGGACACCCTCGCAGTTAAGGACGGCAACGTTTACGGCCTTCCAGTATCTGCAAACGTAAAGACCTTGGTCTTCTACAACCCTTCAGCTTTCGAGGCTAACGGTCTAACCGTTCCTACCACCGAGGCAGAGCTTCAGGCACTAGAGGCGAAGATCGTTTCTGAGGGCCTTGGTTACCCATGGTGTGCAGGTATCGAGTCTGGTGGAGCAACCGGTTGGGCATTCACCGACTGGATGGAGCAGTACGTTCTAATGTTCCACGGCCCAGAGGCTTACGCACAGTGGATTGCTGGCGACCTGGACTTCGCTTCTCCTGAGGTTTCTCAGGCAGCTGAGTACGTTGCAAAGCGCCTACTAGCAGAGGGCCAGGTTAACGGTGGCGGTGCAGCAATGGCTGCAGACTCCTTCGGTAACACTGCACCTCTATTCGAGGATGGCGGCAAGGCTGCTGGTCAGTGCTTCATGATGCGTCAGGGTTCATTCATCGTTGGCTTCACTCCTGAGGACATTCAGGCTCAGGTTGCTGCTGGTGACTACTCCAACTTCGACGCATTCCCACTACCAACCCCTGAGGGTGCTCAGGCTGGTGTAATCGGTGGTGGAGACCTATTCGCAATCTTCGATGGTCACGTTGACCAGGATGTTGCTAAGGTAGCCGCATTCATCGCTAGCGACGAAGTACTGAAGTACATGGTCTCTGCTGGTGCAATCTCCCCACACACCACCTTCGACTCAGCTCTTTACCCTAATGAGCTGAACCGCAAGATCGGTGAGGCAATGGCTGCTGCAGCTGTGTTCGGATTCGACGGATCTGACCAGATGCCAGCTGAGGTAAACGCAGAGTTCTGGGCTGCTGGAACTGACTTTGTTGCAGGTCGTGCAACATGGGAAGAGGTAGCAGCTCGAATCGACTCAAAGTACTAGTCGATTTGAAACTCTAGGAGGTGGCGCCGGTCAGATACTTGGGCCGGCGCCACTTTCATTCCTCCCAGAAAGAGGAATACTTAAGATT
>JBEGTK010000085.1:0-4410 GCA_041179445.1 Actinomycetota bacterium
CTTGGCCGAACAATTCGGGCCCTGCAGCGCACAAGCACCCATCTTTCGGGCGCTCAACTCGGCATTACCCTGACCACCATGCTCACCGGCTTTATGGCCGAACCGGCGCTGACCGAGCTCATGGCTCCCGCGCTCTCCGACTTGGGCCTATCTGAGTCTGCAACCCACGGCTTAGCCTTTGCCCTTGCTCTCGTTATAGCGACCCTGTTTTCGACCCTGATCGGCGAATTGGTTCCGAAGAAGTTGGCTCTCAGCATTCCGCTTCAGGTAAACAAGTTCGTTGTTATCTTTCAGCTCAGCTTCACCTGGTTGTTTGCATGGATGATTCACATCTTGAATGCGGTGGGCAACGCGGTTGTTCGCTCATTCGGAATCGAACCTAAAGAAGAGCTTTCTTCGAGCCGCACGGCTGAAGAGCTTGCATCACTTGTTCGTCGCTCGGCATCGCTTGGTTCGCTCGATGCACAGACCGCAACCTTGCTCACGAAAACTCTTGCGCTGAGTCAGTTGGCTGCTGCCGACGTTATGACACCGCGACCACGTGTTGCAATCATTTCGGTTGACTCGAGCGTTGCAGATTTGGTTGCACTTTCGATCAAGACCGGCCACTCGAGGTTCCCTGTCGTAGAAGGCTCGAGCGATGACGTCATCGGTGTTGCTCACGTTAAGCAAGCGGCCTCGATTCCGCGAGAAAAGCGCGCGTCGGTTAAGGTCAGCGCAATCATGGTTGACGCTCTTCGTGTTCCTGAGACCATGCGTCTAGAAAGACTGATGGTTGAACTTCGCGCAAAGGGTTTGCAAATGGCAATCGTGGTTGACGAATATGGTGGCACAGCCGGAATCGCAACGCTTGAAGACTTGATTGAAGAGTTGGTCGGCGAACTTGGCGACGAGCACGATCGAGCAAAACTGGGAGTCACTCGCGGTGCTAACTCGAGCATCTTGTTTCCGGGAATGATTCGCCCTGACGAGCTAATCGAAATGGCTATCAAAGTTCCGGCAACAGGCGCATACGAAACCGTGGCAGGCTACATCATGGCTGTGTTGGGTCGAATTCCGTCTGTTGGCGACGAAGTTGAAATCGAAGGTGGTCTGCTGCGTGTAGAGCGCATGGATGGCCGTCGCGTCGACCGCGTTCGCTTCAAGCCTGAGGCTCTAGCTGGCGAAGGCGAGGTGCAGAATGACTGACGCTTGGGCTGGCATCGGCTGGTTTGCCCTTTTGCTGCTTGGAAACGCGTTCTTTGTTGGTGCTGAGTTTGCAGTGATGTCTGCCCGTCGCGCGCAGATTGAACCTCGTGCCGAGGCCGGCAGCCGCCCTGCGAAAATAACCATCAAGGCGATGGAGAACGTCTCGCTGATGCTTGCAACAGTGCAGCTCGGTGTGACCATTTGTTCGCTGCTCATCTTGCTCATCGTTGAACCAAGTGTTCACGAATTGCTGCACCCGTTGTTGCACGACCTTGATGAGTCGACCGCAAGCGCAATTGCATTTGCCACCGCGCTCATCATTGTTTCGTTTATGCACGTTGTCTTTGGCGAGATGGTTCCGAAGAACATTTCGTTCTCTGTTCCAGAACGTTCGGCTCTGATTTTGGTTCCGGTGCTTTACTTTGTTGCGCAGGCTGTTCGCCCGATCGTGGTCACACTCGATTTCTTGGCGAACGTGTTTTTGCGTCTGTTTAGGGTCAAGGTGCGCAGTGATGCAAACACCGCATATACCCTCGACCAGGTTGAAGACATTGTTGAGCACTCAACTCGCGAGGGAGTGCTGAGTGACACCTCAGGTGCGCTCTCAAACACTTTCGAGTTCACCGAAAAGAAAGTTCGCGACGTATCTGTTGCACCTAAAGACTTGGTTTTGTTTAGCGAAGAAGTCACGCCTCGTGAAATTGAACAAGCGGTAGCTAAACACGGATTCTCGCGCTACCCGCTAACCGGTGAAAACGACGAAATCGTTGGTTACGTTCACCTCAAAGACGTGATCGATCTTCGCGACGATGAAGTTGATGAACCGATTCCGGCAAAGCGAATTCGCACTCTTATTTCGCTGCCGGCAACCATGGAGCTCGAAGACGCACTTGCGTCGATGAAGCGCGTTGGTGCTCACATGGCAAGGTCGTTTGACCGAAGCGGCAAATTGGTTGGCGTGCTCTTTCTAGAAGACATCCTTGAAGAGCTCGTTGGCGAAGTACAAGACGCCACCCAGCGCGATTAGCTAAGACCTAGAAGGTCGGCCACTTTCCGCGGGTGTACTGCTTTGGCCAGTAATCGATTTCGACTGCCAACTCGGCAGCAGCGCGAAGCGGCCAGTATGGGTCTCGCAGGCTAGCGCGGGCAATCGCGATCACGTCAACTCCACCAGAAGTCAGAATCTTCTCTGCCTGAGCCGAAGTTGTGATCTGGCCAACTGCTAGAACCGGCTGGTCAATTACTTCGCCGACGCCGATGGCAAGTGGCACCTGATAGCCAGGGCCAGAAGGAATCTTCACGCCGGTGATTAGGCCACCGCTAGAAATGTCGAATAGGTCGGTGCCTGCTTCTGCACACCACTTTGCAACTTCTTGGGTCTGTTCGAGATCCCATCCGCCTTCGCGGTAGTCGGTTGCTGAGAAGCGAATCATCAGCGGCATTGACTGCGGAATCACCGAGCGAATCGCCTTTGTAATTTCAAGAAGCAAGCGCGCACGGTTTTCAAGCGAGCCACCAAATTCGTCGGTGCGCTGGTTGGTTAGCGGTGATAAGAATTCGTGAATTAGGTATCCGTGAGCTGCGTGAATCTCGATTGCTTCGAAACCTGCGCGAACAGAACGCTCGGCAGCTAGCTTGAACTCTTCGACAATTGCATAAACCTCACTGGTTTCGAGCTCACGAGGAATCGCATAGCCCTCGAATGCGTCGCTGGTTGATGAGATTGACTCCCAACCGCCTTCTTCGATAGCGACGCTTCCGCTCTTGCCATCCCAGCCTCGCTGAGTTGACGCCTTGCGGCCAGCGTGCGCCAACTGAATGGCTGATCTTGCTCCATGCTTCTTTATGAAGTCATTGACGCGCTTCCAGGCGACAACTTGATCTTCGTTCCAGATGCCTGCGCACCAGGGAGTGATGCGACCAACGGCAGAAACTGCGGTTGCTTCGACAATCACCATTCCGGCACCGCCAACCGCGCGTGAGCCATAGTGCACTTCGTGCCACTGGTTAACGACGCCGTCTTTGTCTTCACAGGCGTATTGGCACATTGGCGCGATGAAGATGCGGTTGCGAATCTCTAGGTCACGCAGCTTCAGTGCGCTAAACAATTTGGACATGGGTCAATTGTGGTCTATTCGAAGAGCCATTCAGTAGCGTTAGACCGTGCTGAGACCCGAACTTATTGAACTGTTACGCAAGCCTGCGATCACAGACGACAAGTATTCTCGCGGGGTAGTCGGCTTCGTGACCGGCTCTGAGGCTTATGCGGGTGCCGCTATTCTCGGCGTCACGGCAGCGATGCGCTGCGGAATCGGCATGGTTCGCTACATCGGCCCTGCTCGAGTTGGCGATCTCGTGCTCGAGGTTCGCCCTGAAACCGTGCTCACCGACGGGCGGGCACAGGCCTGGGTTCTTGGCTCAGGAATGACCGCAACCGATGACTCAGACCAGATTCGGGCTCACTTTGAGACTGCCGAAATTGCTGTTGTCGATGCGGGCGGGCTTGCCCTCGTTGATTTTGCTTCACGCCCAAAGCGCACGGTTCTGACGCCTCACGCGGGCGAATTAGCCGCATTGCTCACCTCGCTAGGCCACGAGACTTCGCGCACCCACGTCGAGGCAGAGCCGCAGAAGTTTGCAAAGTTGGCTGCAGAACTAACCGACTGCGTTGTTCTGCTCAAGGGCAACACCAGTATTTTGGTTTCGCCCGAAAACGAAATGCTTGAAATGCGAAATCTATCGCCAGCGCTATCGACAGCAGGAACAGGAGACGTTCTTGCCGGAATGCTTGGAGCATTGCTCTCAGCCAACTTCGACGCGGTGATCGAATTACAAGAAATTTTCATGCACACAATCGAGCTGGCCGTTCTGTTGCATTCCGAAGCAGCAGAACTCTCTAGTGAAGATGGGCCAGTGGTTGCGCTCGATGTTGCCGAGGCCGTTCGCAAAGTGATTGCGAGCTACGAATGACAGATTCTCTTTTGAACCACACAAGAAAACCATTCGAAAGCATTTGGCTCTTGCTGATTGCAGGGTTCTTTGCTCACCTCTGGCTGATCTATACCGGCTTGCGCGGAATCGGAACACCGATGGGCGACATCTTGTATGCCTATCAGCCGTGGGTGCAATTCATGATTGACTCGCAAAAGTTGCTCGGTGTGAATGTCGATTGGGTATACCCGTATCCGGCGATGATTCCGATGTGGGCGAGCATCTTGATTA
>JBEGTK010000086.1:0-4386 GCA_041179445.1 Actinomycetota bacterium
TACAGCGAAGTCACAATTTCGCGAACCCTGTTTCGCAGCGGTCAAAGCGAATATGCGATCAACGGCGAAAGCTGCCGTTTGCTCGACGTTCAAGAATTGCTTAGCGACTCGGGTCTCGGTCGCGAGATGCACGTCATCGTCGGTCAGAACAAGCTCAAGGATATTTTTCAGGCGAGCCCAACCGAACGCCGCGGATTCATCGAAGAAGCTGCCGGAATTCTTAAGCACCGTCGTCGGAAAGAGCGCACCGAGCGCAAGCTCGAGGCGATGCAGGCTAACCTCACCCGTCTAAACGATCTAGCAGGCGAAGTTCGTCGTCAGCTAAAGCCACTTGGTCAGCAGGCCGAAGTTGCTCGTCAGGCGCAGGGCATCGCGTCAGTTGTTCGCGATGCAAAGGCTCGTTTGATTGCATACGAAATCACTGAACTGCACAACGCACTCGAGCAGACTGCAAAGAGCGAGACCGACACCAAGGCCGAGCGAAACATTCTTCAGCAAATCATCGAGACCAACTCGACACGAATTCGCGAACTAGAGGCCGCGCAAGTTTCAAGCGAACTTGATTCTGCACGTTCACTTTCTTATCAATTTGATGCAATGGGCGAGCGCCTTCGTTCGCTTCTAACTTTGGCTAATCAGAAGGTTGCGCTTCTCGGCACTCGTTCAGACGCATCTGGCGCGCAGCTCGACCCAGCGGCAATCGACGCAGAAGCTGCGGCCGCAGAGGCTCAACTCGGTCAGCTAGACCTCGCAGTTGAAACCTTGAAGGCAGCTCTTGTTGAAGCCGAGGCGGGCCGCAACCAGGCGCGAGACATTCTTGAGCAATACGACAACGAGATCGCAGAACAGAACACTCTTCTTTCGCAGTTCGACCTTGAAAAGGCGCGCCTTGCCAACGAGGTCACCGTTGCCGAATCACGTCTTGCTGGGCTTCGTAGTGAGATGGTTCGCCAGGATGGCACTCTAAACGACGCTCAAGACCGCTTGAATGCTGCCCGCGGCGAATATGAAACGCTCGAAGCGCAGCTGCAGAACCAGCAGGCAGTCGCCGGCGATGGTTCGCTGCAGGGCCGTTATGAGGCTGCTCAGCGTGCAGTTAGCGAAGCCGCTGCGAACATCGAAAAGATTCGCGATGCCATTCACCAGGCAGAGCGCGAGCGAGACTCGCTAGAGGCAAAGCGTTCGGCACTTGATCTAACTCTTAACCAAAAAGATGGAGCCACCGAACTAACCGCTGCCGGTTTGCGAGGCATCCGTGGTTTGGTTGCAACACACATGAAGATTGACAGCGGTTTCGAAAATGCAATCGCCGCTGCCCTCGGTCCATTGGCAGACGCACTCGTTGCAGATTCGCGCGAAGAGGGTCTTGCCGCGATTGAGCACTTGAAGAAGAGTGATGGCGGTCGTGTCGAACTGATTGTTGCCGACGTTGATGCGCGCGGTTCGGTTGCGAACATTCCAAACGTGTCTGGTGCTCGATCTGCCACCGAGGTTGTCGATGCGCCAAACGGAATTCTTTCGCTGCTTGCCAACGTAGTTATCGTCGATGACTTAGCAACTGCTCGCGAACTTTATTCACGCGACAAATCGGTTGCCGATTTGGTTTTGATTACCGTTGACGGTGACGTCTTGACCAAGAGCGTTATTCGCGGTGGATCTCAAAGCAAGCCATCGAAGTTGCAACTTGTTGCAGAACGCGATGCAGCCGAAGCTCGCATTCAGCAGGTTCACTCAATTCTTGAAAGCAGCCGCGGCGAACTCGCACAGGCACGCGCAAATGAAGATGCTGCAAAGCAAACCGAGAAGAGCTCACTCGCAGAACTTAACCAGCACGACGCTCAATTGGCGAAGAACGCAGAGGCCCTTGGTCGCGCTCGTGTTGCTGTCGAAGCAGCCGAGGCCGAGCTCGCACGTATCTCGCAAGGTGCAGATGCAGCTCGCGGTGCGATCGTCGAAGCAGAGCGAGCTCTCGCTGAAGCAGTTCGCCTGCACGACGAATTTGCGTCTCAAGAGCGCCCAATTGTCAGTTATGAAAACCGTCAGACTTTGGCAGACAACCTCGAGCAAGAGCGCAACCGCGAACTAAACGTTCGAGTTGAGCTAGGTGCTGCAATCGAGCGAGTTCGAGTCGAGCGTGAGCGCGCGAGCAGCTTGCGTGCCCAGGTTGCCGAGGCCCAAGAAGCCATTGAGCGTGCAAAGGCCGCTGCGGCTGCACAGGCTCAGCAGCTAGCTTCGGCAGAGCGCGTGCTTGCCGTCTTGCCAATGCTCATGGATGCCGTTGCCGAGAGTGCATCGGTTGCCAAGGTTGCCCTGCACGAACTCGAGCACGAGCGCAACAACCAGAACCAAGAGTTGGTTCGCCTTCGTGGCGAGACCGCCGGTCACCAGATGAAGTTGAGCGAACTGGTTCAGGGCGTTCACAACCTCGAACTTCAGAACCACGACAAGCGCATTCACTTGGCGAACCTGGTTGCGAAGGCGAGCGACGAACTCGGTCTGGAGCAGTCAATTCTGCTCGCCGAGTATGGCCCAGACATTTTGATCGACGACGAAGAAGCAGAGGGTGGCAAGAAGCCATTCAACAAAGAAGAGCAAACCAAGCGCCTTCGCGAAGCAGAGCGTCTATTCGAAAAGCTCGGTCGAGTTAACCCACTTGCTCTCGAAGAATTCACCGCACTCGAGGAGCGTCACAAGTTCTTGACCGACGAGCTTGCTGACGTGACCAAGACCCGTCAAGACTTGCTTCAGATTATTCACGACCTAGACGAGAAGATGCAGCAGATTTTCAAGGCTGCATTCGACGACACCGTTCGTGAGTTCACTGCAATCTTGCCGATGTTGTTTCCGGGTGGTGTTGGGGCCATGACCTTGACAGACCCGAACGACCTTCTTGTCAGCGGAATCGACGTTCGCGTTAAGCCAGCCGGCAAGCAGTGGTTGCCAATGACACTTCTCTCTGGTGGAGAGCAGTCTCTTGGTGCAATCGCATTCTTGATGGCAATCTTCAAGTCTCGCCCTTCACCGTTCTACATCATGGATGAGGTCGAGGCAGCCCTCGACGACGCAAACTTGACTCGCTTGCTTCACGTATTCCAAGACCTTCGCACCAACTCGCAGCTGATCTTGGTAACCCACCAGAAGCGCACAATGGAAATCGCAGACACCGTCTATGGCGTGATCATGGATGAAGGTATGTCTCGCATCGTTGGGCAGCGCTTAGAGCACAACAACGCCTAATGGCTGGTTTGTTTTTCTGGCGCAAAAAGCGCAAAGACGAAGTTGAGACTCCAGAGGTTCCGACCGCCTCGGAGGATTCTTCGAGCGCCTTAAACAACGTCGCTCTATCGAATCCTCCTGCGGCGGTCGAAGTCGAGAGTGCAACACCGACTGCGCTTGCTGAGCCAGAAAAGCCAAAAGAGAAGAAGCCTAAGCTCTTCAAGCCAAAGGCCAAGCCAGAGCCAGCGATCGAGCCTCAACCAGAGGTCATCGCCGAGCCTGAGGCAACGCCTGCGGCAGAACCCGAAGTTCAGCCGGAGCCGGAAGTTGTTGCTGAGCCAGAACCTGAGCGGGCACCTGAACCAAAGACCGAGGTCGCTGCTGACCCTGAGGTTATTCGGGATCCAGAGCCAGAGCCGGAGTTGGAGCCAGAGCCAGGCGTTGAAGAAGTTGCGGTTGTCGAGCCAGAACCTGAGATCGCTGCACGTGTTGCTGAGCCAGAAGTTGAACTCGAGCAGGTCGAGCTGCCGAAACGCAGTTTCGTTAAGGGCATCAAGTCGATCTTTACCCGAATCAAGTTCGATGTTGAGAATCTCGATGACCTAGAAGACACTTTGATTCAGTCTGACTTCGGTGTTGATGCCTCTGCTCAAATCGTTGAGAGCGTGAAGCAGCGCGCGAAGAAACTTGGTGCAAAGACAGAAGCCGAACTCAAAGAAATTCTGGTTGACGTAATTGCCGAGGCACTCGAGCGCGAAGACAAGCAGTTGAATCTTGCCGACGGAAAGCTTCCTTACGTGATCTTGGTGGTTGGCGTTAACGGTGTTGGCAAAACCACGACAATCGGAAAACTTGCAAATTGGTTGAACGAAGGAAAGTGGCGCGTCGTCATCGGTGCCGCTGACACTTTTAGAGCCGCTGCCGTTGAGCAAATTGCAACCTGGGCTGACCGAGCAAACGCGCAGTTGATTCGCCCAGACGCCGAAGGGCAAGACCCAGCAAGCGTTGCGTTCAAAACTGTTGAACTAGCGCTCAAGAATGACGCAGATGTTGCAATCATCGACACCGCAGGTCGTTTGCAAAACAAAAAAGACCTCATGGCTGAGCTCGACAAAATCAAACGTGTTGTCGAGAAACAGGCACAGATTAGCGAAACGCTTTTGGTTCTCG